>CAKRRX010000022.1 GCA_934394595.1 uncultured Blautia sp.
TTCATTCGAAAATGAATTGTATAAAGAAATTTTCGAGAATCGTATGTGTTTCACTGTTTAGTTATCAAGGTTGTTTCACTGTCATTTCTTTGTGACAGCTTGTTTATTTTACCTCATCTCTTTTCGTTTGTCAAGAACTTTTTTCAAGTTTTTCAAACTTTTTTTGCGATGAAGTTTTTTGTCTTCGTTGACGACTTGTCTACTTTATCACAAGTAAGAAGCTTTGTCAACTACTTTTTTTAATTTTTTTAAAATTTTCATTTTTCAAAAATTAAAAAACGGAGAAGGAGGGATTTGAACCCTCGCGCCGCGTTAACGACCTATACCCTTAGCAGGGGCACCTCTTCGGCCTCTTGAGTACTTCTCCAGTCTCCGAACTACTTAACCGATGTTAAATTGTGGAGTTGCGCGTTTTTCATAGCGCATTTGTTATTATACTTAAAAGGCTACTTCTTGTCAACAACTTTTTTCAATTTTTTTATTTTTTCATAATTTAGGTTTAGGGCATGTTTAAAAAAAGCTTTCTGCAATAGTAACTCCGACATTTTTTAGTAAAAAAGGATCCTGCAAAGCAGGATCCTCCACGTCAAAGCATCTATAAGCCACTGTATAATCTCTTTCAGCATTTTTCATTTGCATGAATCGTCTCTTCAATTCTTCTTTTTACTTCAGCTGCAATCTCTGTTGACTTCATATCTTTATACTCTTCATATTCCATCGGTTTCAGAAAATGTACCTGCACATCCAGCATTTTAGCAGACCCAGTATCAAAAGCCTTATAAGAATCAATCAGAGCAACCGGTACGATCGGACATTTCGCTTTCATTGCAGCTTTAAAACTTCCCCCTTTAAACTCCTGTGGATGATTTCCGTTTTTACTTCTGGTACCCTCTGCAAAGATCAGGTAATTCCTTCCTGCTTTTACTTCTTTTGTCACATTAATGATCACCTGCATAGACTGTTTAATATCTTCCCTGTCGATCAAAAATGCTTTCATGCAGGCAAAGACCTGTTTCAAGAACGGTACATTTCCCACTTCTTTTTTTGCCACAACCGAGAACGGTACCGGACACACTTCCATAATTGCAAGCACATCATAAAGTCCCTGATGATTTGGATAAAACATAAAACCATTCTTGGAAGGTATATTCTCCACTCCATGAGCATCAATGTGCAGATTTCCTCCACGGTTTGCTGCATGATCAATCTTTTTCAATACCGCATACCGCTGTTCTTCTGTGTATTTGTCTACATGCGCAGCATACCAATTGAGCAAAATCCAGTAATATGGTACAAACAAAATGTTTTTTAAAACCATTACGATAATTCGTTTCATAATTAACCCCTTTCTGCTTCCAGCCAAAATATACTTTTAAAGGCCGCTGCAAGATCTGATCATCCTGCAGCAGCCCCTTATTTCTACTCTGCGTTTAATTTATCTGCGATTTTTTCCTCATAACCCGGATTCTTTTTTACGAATACATTATATGCTTTCGTATAGCTTTTATAGGAATCTGTAGTCATAAACTTGGCATAATCTGCTGCCGCCTGCTTTCTCAGATCATCAGTAATTTCAGAAGGAGCCATTACATAATATTTGCTTCCGTCTTTTTTCACCATATAAGTTCCAATACATGGATACTCCTGATCATTTGACAGAACAAGATTATATAATATATACACATAAGTATAATCTTCATTTTCTGAAAGAGTATCACATTTATCAACCTTTACCTTTGACGGCTCATGGGCTGCAAAATATTTCATTGTTGCATCAATTTCCTTTTGCAAAAGCTCATTGGTATCTGTTTCCTGGGTATAACACTTTTTCACTTTTTTTTCGCTGCCACCTACATATGACTTGACCAGAGATTCCACCACACTTTCTGGTGTTTTCTGACTCACCCCACAACCGGACATTGCCACTGCAAACAGCAGGACAATGCCCAGAAACATTATTCTAGTTTTCTTTTTCATTTTCCCAGAGTCCTTTTATCAATCCTCATCCGTATCTTCTGTATTTTGCAAATTTTCTTCCTGATCAAAAGCTTCTTCAGTATTATCTGTTACCTCAGTATCAACGCTTTTATTTTCTCCGTTTGGCTCTGCCTTTTCCCGGACCTTCGCAAGACTTGCCACAGTAACACCATCATCCAGATTGATCAGTTTCACACCGGAGGTGATTCTTCCCAGAATGGAAATTCCAGCACAGGTAATACGAATGATGATGCCCTCAGTGGTGATCATCATGATCTCGTTTTCTTCATTTACAGCCTTGGCACCAATCACATTGCCAGTCTTCTCGGTGATCTTATAGCACTTCACACCCTTACCGCCACGGTTCTGACAGGTAAATTCACTCATGGCAGTACGTTTACCCATACCATTCTCAGATACTACCAGCAGATAATCGCCCTGCGAATTCAGCTGCATTGCCACTATCTCATCGCCTGGATCCAGATTCATACCGCGAACACCCATAGAGCTTCTTCCGGTACTTCTTACATCTGTCTCTTTGAATCGGATGCACATACCATCCTTTGTCACCAGCATAATATCTTTGGTATCATCTGTAGCTTTTACCTCGATCAGTTCGTCATCATCACGAAGCGTAATAGCCACCAGACCTGTCTTACGCACATTTGCATACTCTTCCATCGGCGTTTTCTTTACAAGGCCATTCTTAGTTGCCATAACCAGATACTTGCCTTCTTCAAATTTACGCATAGGAATCACAGCTGTAATACGTTCACCTGGCATAAGCTGCAGAAGATTCACAATGGCAGTACCTCTTGCAGTTCTTCCTGCCTCCGGGATCTCGTACGCTTTCAGTCGGTATACACGTCCTGTATTGGTAAAGAACATCAGATAATGGTGGGTCGTGGTCATGAGCAATTCTTCGATATAATCATCATCAATGGTCTGCATTCCTTTAATTCCACGTCCGCCACGGTTCTGACTGCGGAAATTGTCCACTGTCATTCGCTTGATATAGCCAAGCTTAGTCATAGTAATAACCGTATTTTCCCTTGGGATCAGGTCCTCTGTGGAAAGATCATATACGTCATATCCGATTGCAGTTCTTCTCTCATCGCCGTATTTGTCAGCAATTGCAAGAATTTCTTCTCTTACAACACGCAGAAGAAGATTTCTGTCTGCAAGGATTGCCAGGAATTTGCGGATTTTTTCCTCTAATTCTGCATATTCAGCTTCCAGCTTTTCTCTCTCCAAACCTGTGAGAGCCCTCAGACGCATATCTACAATGGCCTGAGCCTGCACATCTGTCAGCTCAAATCTGTCTATCAATTCCTGCTTTGCAATCTGGACATTTCGGGCAGCACGGATGATCCGGATCACCTCATCAATGTTATCCAGCGCTTTCAGCAGACCTTCCAAAATATGGGCACGTTCCTGTGCTTTGTTTAAATCATATTTTGTTCTTCTGGTAACAACATCCTCCTGATGAGCCAGATAATGCTCCAGAAGCTCCTTCAGATTCAGTACCTTCGGAACCAGGCTGTCCCCCTGTGGTACCACGCAAAGCATGATCACGCCAAAGGTATCCTGCAGCTGGGTATGCTTGTACAGCTGATTCAGAACAACATTTGCATTGGCATCTTTACGCAGATCAATACAGATGCGCATTCCCTCACGGCTGGAATGATCGTTCAGGTCTGTGATTCCGTCAATCTTTTTATCACGGACAAGCTCTGCGATCTTCTCAATGAGACGGGCTTTATTTACCAGATATGGAAGCTCGGTAACGATAATACGGGATTTCCCATTTGGTAAGGTCTCAATATTGGAAACTGCACGTACACGGATCTTACCGCGTCCTGTGCGGTATGCCTCCTCGATTCCCCTTTTTCCAAGAATAGTAGCACCTGTAGGGAAATCCGGGCCTTTTACAACGTCAAGAAGCTCTTCGATGGTCGTCTCTCGCTGCTCTTCGATAGTATTGTCAATGATTTTTACAACAGCATTAATAACCTCACGAAGATTGTGAGGCGGAATATTGGTAGCCATACCAACAGCAATTCCTGTAGTACCATTTACCAGCAAGTTTGGGAAACGTGAAGGAAGCACCTTAGGTTCCCTCTCAGTTTCATCAAAGTTCGGCTGGAAGTCTACGGTATCTTTATTGATGTCGGCAAGCATCTCCATGGAAATTTTGCTCAGGCGTGCCTCCGTGTATCGCATAGCAGCTGCGCCGTCGCCGTCCACGGAACCGAAGTTTCCATGTCCGTCTACAAGCGGATAGCGGAAAGACCAGTCCTGTGCCATATTTACAAGTGCTCCATAAATAGAGCTGTCACCATGAGGATGATATTTACCCATGGTATCACCAACGATACGGGCACATTTACGATGTGGCTTATCCGGACCGTTGTTCAATTCGATCATAGAATACAGCACTCTACGCTGTACCGGTTTCAAACCATCTCTTACATCAGGAAGTGCTCTTGAAGCAATAACGCTCATAGCATATTCGATGTAAGATTCTTTCATGGTTTTCTCCAGATCCACATCATGGACCTGGTCAAAAATCTTGTCATCCATATTGTTCTATCTCCCCTAGATATCCAGATTCTTTACAAAGCGTGCGTTCTCTTCGATAAATTCACGTCTTGGTTCTACCTTATCACCCATAAGTGTGGTAAATACAAGGTCAATTTCGGAGGTAGCTGCCTCGTCCATTGTAACACGGAGAAGGATACGCTTCTCAGGATCCATGGTAGTCTCCCAAAGCTGTTCTGCATCCATCTCACCAAGACCTTTGTAACGCTGGATCTTATTGTTGGAGTCTCGTCCGATTTCTGTAAGGATGGAGTTCAGCTCATCGTCATCGTAAGCGTACCATACCTTCTTATTCTTCTCAATCTTATAAAGAGGCGGCTGTGCCAGATATACATAGCCCTGCTTGATCAGTTCCGGCATAAATCTGTAAAGGAAAGTGAGCAGCAATGTGGCAATGTGGGCACCATCAACATCGGCATCTGTCATGATGATGATCTTATGATATCTCAGCTTTGAAATATCAAAGTCGTCATGAATTCCAGTACCAAACGCTGTGATCATAGCTTTAATCTCTTTATTTGCATAAATCTTGTCCAGACGGGCTTTCTCTACATTCAGTATCTTTCCACGAAGGGGAAGGATTGCCTGGGTAGCACGGTTACGGGCTGTCTTCGCAGAACCTCCCGCGGAATCACCCTCTACGATGTAAATCTCGCAGTTCTCCGGATTCTTGTCAGAACAATCAGCAAGCTTGCCAGGAAGGGACATACTGTCCAGGGCAGATTTTCTTCTGGTAAGGTCTCTTGCCTTACGAGCTGCTTCTCTGGCTCTTTGGGCAAGTACAGACTTCTCTACGGTCGCTTTGGCCACTGTAGGATTCTGCTCCAGGAAAATCTCCAGCTGCTTGCTTACAACACTGTCTACAGCACCTCTGGCCTCACTGTTGCCAAGCTTCTGCTTGGTCTGGCCTTCAAACTGAGGATTGCCGATCTTGACACTGATAATAGCTGTCAGACCCTCACGGATATCATCACCGGAAAGGTTCGGTTCGCTGTCCTTGAGAAGTTTATTCTTTCTGGCATAATCATTGAATGTATTAGTAATGGCATTTCTGAAACCGGTAATATGGGTACCACCCTCAGGGGTGTTGATATTATTTACAAATCCATAGGTATTCTCTGTATAAGAGTCATTGTGCTGCATGGCTACCTCAACAGATACACCATCCTTCTCGCCCTCACAGTAAATGATCTCCGGGTAAAGAGCCTCTTTACTTCTGTTCAGATAAGTTACAAATTCACGGATACCCCCCTCATAGTGGAAAGTCTTCTCGCGTTCCATTCCCTCTCGCTTATCTACAAGAATGATCTTCAGTCCCTTGGTAAGGAAAGCCATCTCACGGAGACGCTGTTTCAAAATATCATAGTCATATACTGTCTCCTCAAAGATCTTCTTGTCCGGAAGGAAAGTAACGGTAGTTCCTGTAACATCACCACATTCTCCTGCTTCACGCAGTGGATACATTGTCTTACCACGCTCGTAACGCTGTTCATATCGCTTTCCGTCTCTGCAGATTGATACTTCAAGCCACTCAGAGAGAGCGTTAACAACTGACGCACCTACACCATGAAGACCTCCTGATACCTTGTATCCTCCACCACCGAATTTACCGCCGGCATGAAGAATGGTAAATACCACCTCAACAGCCGGGATACCAGCTTTATGATTGATTCCTACCGGAATGCCTCGTCCGTTATCTACAACTGTGATGGAGTTATCAGGATTGATTGCTACATTTATTTCTGTACAATAACCGGCCAGTGCTTCATCTACGGCATTGTCCACGATTTCATATACAAGGTGATGGAGACCACGGCTTGATGTACTTCCAATGTACATACCAGGTCTCTTACGTACGGCTTCCAGGCCCTCCAGAATCTGGATTTGGTCCGCGCCGTATTCTGTATTTGTTTCGCCCATGATATTCCTCCTGTTATGATCTATTTAAAACTTACAGGAATTTACGGCTCTGTTCTGCTGCCGGATCTCATTCCTGTTTTTTGCGCATAAAAATACAAATTTATTATATCATAAAATCCCCGTTTTTGCCAGTTAAAAGCCATTTCCAAACGTAAAAAAAACGACGTATTTTCAACGAATATCCGTCAAAAATACGCCTTATTTCCTACTTTCGTTCCAGCAGTGCCTGATAAATATCTCTTTTGCCAACACCGCGGTCCTTTGCCACCTTTTTCATGGCTTCTTTCCGGTCAATTCCCTGATTCTCGTAAATTGCCATGTGCTCTTCGATGGAAATATCGTTCCATGATGCCTGTGATTCCTGCTCCATTTCCTTCCGGCTTTTTCCTTCGATCACCAGAACACATTCCCCAAGTGGTTTCTGATCTTTGTAAAAAGCGATCAGCTCCTCTATCGTTGTGCGAAAAGCCGTCTCATGCTTTTTGGTAAGTTCCCTGCAAAGAGTCATTCTGCGATTTCCAAGAGCCTGATACAATTCTTCAAGGGTGCCAACCAGATGGTGTGGTGCTTCGTAAAGGATGATCGTACGTGTTTCTGTTTTCAGTTCTTCCAAAATAGCTTTTCGCTCTTTTTTATCCGGTGGTAAAAAAGCCTCAAAGGCAAATCTTCGCGTGGAGAGCCCGGATAAGGTCAGCGCTGTGATACACGCTGCCGGACCTGGAAGCGAGGTCACTTCAATCCCGGCATCATAGCACATAGCAGCCAGTACCTCTCCCGGATCAGAGATTCCAGGGGTTCCGGCATCTGTGATCAGTGCCACATTCAGTCCCTCCCTCATTTTGTCAATGAGAGTGTAGGCTTTCTCCACTTTGTTGTACTCATGATAACTGGTCATTGGGGTTTTTATATCAAAATGATTAAGAAGCTTGATACTGTTGCGGGTATCCTCCGCAGCGATCAGATCTACCTCCTTCAGGACTCGAAGTACACGAAGTGTGATATCCTCCAGATTTCCAATTGGTGTGGCACACAAATATAATTTACCACTCATATGTTTCTCCCTTCTGCAATCATCTCTCCCATGGGATTGCAGGAATGATTTTTTTGCTGCTGATTCAGATCATATCATACATTTCCAGAATATCCCCGGTATAGACTCCCGGCTTCTCATATACGATCAGTGGCCTTTCCACTGTGATTCTGGGATTTCCACCTTTTAAAGCTTCTATCAGCACCATGTTTGGCTCACGGTCTATATAGGGATAAACAAGCTGCATGCGCTTCGGCTCCAGCTTATATTTCGTCAATACATTCATAATTTCTGTCAGTCTGAACGGTCTGTGTACCATGTAAAAACGCCCCCTGTCTCCCAGAAGCTTCGCAGCCTGACTTACCACATCCTCCAAAGTACACAAAATCTCATGTCTTGCAATTGCCTTTGGCATATGGGGATTGGTCAGACCATGCTGCCCGATCATATATGGCGGATTACAGGTGACAACATGAAAAGAAGCTGCCCCAAAAATGCCGACAGCCTCCTTAATATCGCCTTGTCTGATACTGACCCTGTCCTCCAGATTATTGTATTTCACACTTCTTGACGCCATTTCAGCGCATTCTTCCTGGATCTCCAGACCTGTAAAATGCTCTCCATCTGTCTTGGAGGCAAGGAGTACCGGTATGATCCCGGTTCCGGTTCCCATATCAAGAACCCTCTCTCCTTTTTTTACTCTGGAAAATCCCGATAACAGAACAGCGTCCATACCGAAGCAGAATTTCTGCGGATCCTGAATGATATAGTATCCGTTTTGCAGATCATCCAGCCGCTCATTCTCCTTCACAAGATCATTTATCATTTAAATTGGAATCTCCCTCTTATTTATCTTCCAGATCCTGTAAATCCTTCATTTCCTGCTCAGAGACTTTGACTTTTTTCTTTCTTGGGCGGAATTTCAGTTCATTTACAGGAAATTCCTGGATTTCCTTCTCATCGTTGATTTCCACAACTATCTTAACCAGCTGGCGCAGTACATTGACACTTTGTACCGTTCCCTGCATTCCATCCGGTGTGGTAACGGTATCCCCGATTCCAGGAAGCCTGCGGTTCAGTTCCTCATAGGTCTCCTGCTCATTTTTCAGACAACACATCAGTCTTCCGCAGACACCGGAGATCTTTGTCTGGTTCAGAGAAAGATTCTGCTCCTTGGCCATTCGAATGGAAACAGGTGCAAACTCAGAAAGATAAGTGTGACAACACAGACATCTTCCGCAGATACCGATTCCTCCCAGAATTTTTGTCTCATCTCTTACACCGATCTGACGAAGCTCGATCCTTGTCTTAAATATAGATGCCAGATCCTTAACCAGCTGACGGAAATCAATTCTGCCGTCTGCGGTGAAATAGAACAGGACCTTATTATTATCAAAGGTGTATTCTGCATCAATCAGCTTCATTTCCAAACCATGCTCGCGGATCTTTTTCTGACAGATCTTAAAGGCATCTTTTTCACGCTCACGGTTGTATTGTTCTCTCTCGTCATCCTCCTTGTTTGCAACACGGATTACTTCTTTCAGTGGATGCACCACCTGATCATCAGCGACATCCTTTGGTGCCAGAACTACCTTTCCGTATTCCACACCTCTGGCAGTCTCCACGATCACATGATCCCCTGGCTTCACCTTATATGTTTTCGGGTTAAAATAATATATTTTTCCAACATTTCTAAATCTTACGCCAACTACTTTTGCCATTTTATTTCTCCCTGATCGTCAGGAACAAAAGTTCTAGAGCCAGCTCTGTATTTACATTTGCCCGCAGACGCACCTTGGTCTTTTCAAGTGCATCCAGAATCTTCTCCAGATTCTCATAAGAGCGCTGACTCGCCTGTTCCCTTATATAATTTATTTCCTGCTTAAAAACGAGATTATCAATTTCTCTGGTGGCCTTAAACATCAGAACATCACGGAACCAGAACTGGAATATATCCAGATAATCCCCTATATTCGCCTTATCATCTGCAAGACTCTTGATTGCATCTGTCAGCTCGTATACTTCCATAGCATCTGCATTTTTCAGAATACGAAGGGCATTCTGGGTCATGTCTGTAAATTCCTGTGAAGTAGCAGCTTCTTTTGCCTTACCTATACTTCCATGGGCAAAGGATGCATCGATTTCAGCCTGATAATCCGGAATGTGAAGATGTTCCATCAGATACTTTTTCACAAGTCCGTCATCCACCACTTTCAGATCCAGCCGCACACAACGTGACCGGATGGTAGGAAGCAGTGCGTCGATATTGCTGGTCAGAAGCATGATCACCGCATATTCCGGCGGCTCTTCAATCGTCTTCAGGATCGCGTTCTGTGCCTGCGGATTCATCAGCTGTGCATCTGCAATGATATAAATCTTATAAGGACTGCAATATGGCTTGATTGCCACATCATTGATAACCTGTTCTCTCACTTCATCAATAGTGATAACATTAGGCTTCTCGTGAGTCACCATAATGATATCCGGATGATTCTTTCCGATTGCTTTCTTGCAGGAATCACACTGCCCACAGGGATCTGTCCCACCTTCTTCACACTGTAATGTCATTGCATATGTGCCAGCCAGCAGTTTCTTTCCTGAACCAGGGTCTCCTGTAAAAATATATGAATGGGACACTTTCTCCGTCTGTATGGCATTCTTCAAATGTCTGATTATTTCTTCATGCCCTATAATGTCGTTAAACCCTAACATCAGAATCACCTCACCATTATCAATTTAGAAAAGCAGATCTCATCCATTTATCCGGCAGATCAACTCTTCGTTATAATTCTATCATGTACGACAAAATCATGCCATACTTTTTTAAAAAGACTTTATATATCCAATAATTTCACCCACACATCTGTCCAGATCATCATTCTGAAATCTGCGCATGATTCCTGCTGACGCAATATTTTCTTCAGAAAAATCAGACTGATCGTTAAGAAACCTTCTGCACATTTCTGCATATCTGGGAGTAATCTGGCTTCGCTCTCTTTTCAAGGCTCTTTCCAATCTTTCACCGTCTTCCACCTCAATATAAACCGGACACAATGCCTCTGTGCCGTAGTATTCCCGCATTTTCACATAAGACTCCAGGGTTCCGATTCCAAGATAATTCCCCTGTTTCAGATCTACCTGTCCGTCATCTGCCGTAAAATATATCCACACACCGTGCATGGTAGTGTATTCCCTTGCCTCAATGAGAATCTTCTTTTTACGGAACTCTTCCAGTTTTTCCTCATTTACAAAATAATATTGCTTACCATCCTCTTCTTCTGCACGGATGGGTCTTGTGGTATAAAGAACCAGCTTTTTTAAACCAAGCTCCTGCTCCGCCGCAAGTCTGGCATAAATATGATCCTTTCCGGAAGCACTTTTTCCCATGATATAAAATATTTTTCCCATATTTTTTCAGACAAAAACCTAATTTTCTGTCTGCTCCTTCACTACTGATATCAGTTCATTTTCTTCTCCACAGAGCCCGTGGATATTCAGCCCCTGCTCCATATATCTTCTCACATCCCGCAAAAAAAGTCCAGTTATCTGTTCTCCTGGCACAATGATCGGGATTCCTGGTGGATACAGATAGACAAATTCTGCCGAAATCTTGCCTATACTTTCTTTCAGAAAGCACTGCTGCACCGGGCATTCCATAGCCTGGGAAATAGTCATCACCTGTTTCATGGTACTGCACTTACAGCCGGTGTCCTCAGCCCTTTTCTCCCCCTTGGCTCCATCGGAATCTTTTTCTTCTTCGGCGACCAGCTGGCTCTTCGCCTCTTCTCTTCGATTAATCTCCTCGATTGCAGCGCACAGACGCTCAAGGCCTTCCCTGGTATCTCCCACAGAAGTGATTGCGATCACATAATCCGCTGTACTCATTTCCATCTCCAGATGAAATTCCCTTCGAAGGATTTCACTGAGTTCCGGTCCGTTCAGCGAGCTGTCCACAGTGGTAAAGATCAGCTTGGAACGGTCATAATCAAATATCCCCCGCATCTCTTCCAGAATGCTGGCATCATCTGTGGATGGAAAAAGACGGATATATCTGCCTCGGCCAAGTCTTTTCCTTGTCTCTTCAAGATTTCCCGTAAATTCCCGGAACATCCGGATTCCATCTGTTTTCATTTTATCCACACAGGCATCCAGACTTGCCATCAGAATATAAGACGGACTGCTGGTCTCATAGATATCCAGAAAACGGCTTATCCTGGATTGTTCTACCAGATCTCTGCAGATATGCAGCACAGCAGTCTGAGTCATAGAAGGAAGAGTCTTATGAAAGCTCTGTATCACCACATCTGCACCAAGATCCACTGCTGACACCGGAAAATATTCTGAAAACCGAAAATGCGCCCCATGAGCTTCATCCACAATCAGAGGAATTCCATGTTTGTGCGTAATCTCCGCGATTCTTTTTACATCAGACACAACACCATCATAAGTAGGGGAAGTAATCAGAACAGCTTCAATATCTGGATTCTCCTCCAGACATCTTTCCACACGGGAAACGGGAATTCCTCCATTTATCCCCAATCTGGAATCTGACTGTGGATAAATATAGGTGGGTACCAGTTCCCTCAGATAAATAGCGTGATAAACAGCCTTATGGCAATTGCGTGCCACCAGAATCTGCCCACCTTTTTTCACGCAGGCTGAAATTGCAGTCAAAAGTCCTGCCGTGCTTCCATTTACGCTAAAAAAGCTCCTTTTTGTACCATAGAGTGCGGAAAGCTCTTCCTGTGCCTTTCCAATAATCCCCTCTGGATGATGGAGATCATCAAACCCATCAATTTCTGTAATATCCCTTTCCAGTGGAAAATCCCCGTTTACACATGCCTTGTTCCGCTTATGGCCAGGCATATGAAAAGGATAAAAATCTGATTTTCCGTAATTCTCCAATTCCTTATACAGTCTTTCCATTTTACCTCTCTGTCTGCACCCTGCTCCTGCACCTATTAAAATCTGCAGAAACTGCGCTTATCATACCTTAAATCTGTATCCAACACCCCATATGGTCTCAATGTACTGCGGTTTCGCATTATTAAACTCAATTTTCTCACGTATTTTCTTGATATGCACAGTGACAGTGGCAATATCCCCTACAGATTCCATATCCCAGATTTCCCTGAAAAGCTCTTCCTTTGTAAAAACTCTGTTGGGATTCTGGGCGAGGAAGCTGAGAAGATCAAATTCCTTGGTGGTAAAAGTAGTCTCTTCTCCATTTACCCACACACGCCGCGCGGTCTTGTCGATCTTAATTCCACGGATCTCAATGATGTCATTTTTCTGTGCAGTAGAACCGATCAGACGATTATACCGGTCCATATGTGCCTTCACTCTTGCCACAAGCTCACTTGGACTAAATGGCTTGGTCATGTAATCGTCTGCGCCAAGTCCCAGTCCACGGATCTTATCAATATCATCTTTCTTGGCTGAAACCATGATGATCGGTGTATTCTTCTTTTCTCTCACCTGTCGGCAGATCTCAAACCCATCTACTTCAGGAAGCATAAGATCCAATATGATCAGATCAAACTCTTCCCCAAGTGCCTTTTCCAGGCCAAGATCACCTCTGTTCGATATTACAACCTCAAAACCGGAAAGCTCCAGATAATCTTTTTCCAGCTCTGCAATAGCCTCCTCATCTTCTATGATCAGTATTCTGCTCATTTCATTGGTACCTCCTGATATTTTCTAAGTACAAAATACATGATTGTGCCGATTCCAAGCCGACTGGTGGCCCATACTTTTCCACCATGATCCTCCAGGATCTTCTTCACAATGGAAAGTCCGATTCCGCTGCCGCCCTTCGAGGAATTCCTTGAAACATCGGTGCGGTAAAAACGGTCAAATATATACGGCAGGTCTTTCGGCCCAATACCTTTTCCATTATCCTCAATCTCAATCTGGATAAAATCCCCCACATCCTTGATCCGGATCTGGATAATTCCTTTTGGCTTATCCATATACTTGATGGCATTGCTGATGATATTATGGATCACACGTCGGATCTGTTCTCCGTCTGCTATGACCATAACGTCCTTCTCCACATAGTTGGCATATACCAGTTCGATTCCTCTGGTCTCAAGCTCCAGCCCCACTTCTTCTGCGCAATCTGCAAAATAGTCCTCCACATTCAGCTTACTGAAGGTATAGGGAATACGGTTGGTATCGATTTTGGAATAAAAAGTAAGCTCATTGATCAGATGATCCATCTCATTTGTCTTATTATAGATCGTGCGCACATACCTGTCCATTTTCTCCGGAGTATCTGCCACGCCATCCATAATTCCTTCCACATATCCTTTCACAGCTGTGATAGGAGTCTTCAGATCGTGGGAAATATTGCTGATCAGCTCTTTATTCTCTTTTTCTATAAGGTTTTTTTCTTCTGTGGATTCTTTCAGACGACGGCGCATTTCCTCAAAATCCTGGCACAGCTCGGAAAATTCATCATTTCCCTCCACATCCAGGACAAAGTCCAGATTTCCCTCTTTTATATTTTGCGTCGCCTTTTTTAATTTAACCAACGGAACAGCAATACTGCGGTATACCCACAGTCCCACCACAAGTGCAACAGAGATCAGAATGACAAATGCACTGATAAACAGATCCTTGGCCATCACATGGACTCTGCCCTGGCTGTCTGCTGAATCGGTTATGGAAATATCATATACGGTCCCGTCACCCTCGGTCTGAACCTGTGTCTTCTGCGCCTGTGACTGACTGAATCCATATAAAGTTGCAGCGAACAGAAGCAAGGGCATGAGAATGATCATGGTAAAGCCCAGAATAATTCTTGTTTTTAACTTCATGACAGCTTCATCCTTTTCTTACATTGTTATCCCAATTATAGCATAAAGCTGCATTTCTATCTCTTAATTTTCTATAAAAAAGATGCGTGCCAGGTAAAAAACAGGTAAAAAGGCTGCCCCTCATTCAAAGGACAGCCAGTCTCGCATTTATATTTTTTTACTGTTCTGTGTATGTATTCTCATACTGGTCAAGCCAGACTCCATCACCCTCATCAATATAGCCTACACCATTGTCATCCCGGTAATGATAAGGGCCATCTGCCTTTTCCGTAATGGTGACGGTACTGCCATCAGAAGCAGTCAGGGTGTGCTGTTCCAGCGCATATCCGAATCTGTGGGTATCATCTTCCAGTACGGAATAGGTATTGCCGTACTGATCCTGCCACTGATAATCCTCATCAATTGCAGTATATCCCACGCCATTGTCGTCCCGGTATGCATAGTCGCCGTTCGTCTGCTCTTTTATCGCCACTGTACTTCCATCGCTGGCAACAAGATAAATCGTCCTCAGATTAAGGGATGCCTCCCCATCCTCATCGCTGTCGTTTACCTGGCTGTTTCCTGCTGCATTTCCAGAAACGGAAGCACTGCCTGAGTTTTTGTTTTGTGTAGTTCCAGAAGTATTTGTGGATGAGCTACTGTCTGTACTGCTGCCGGAAGGTGCCGTCTTAGAAGCATAAGCTGTGGAAACATATCCGGTCTTTCCCTGATAACTGATCTGATACCAGGAAGATCCATCTGCCCCCATCACAGAACCGCTGCAGGTATAGGAATCCCCATAATCTCCCATTCCCATAGAAGCGGACCCTACAGAAGGTTTCTGTCGGATATTGACGCCATCCTTTGAGATTACATAGAGCAAAAAGGAATCCGTCTTCTTTTTCTGGTCTGTCTTTCCCCCTGAGGCAGCTGGGGTAGCTGTAGGAGTTTTGGTAACCTTGGTTTTCTCTGTTACCTGGACTTCCTTTGTCTGGGCTGCCGCAGCAGATTTGACAGAAGTCTGCACATCCTTTGCTCCGCATCCTGTAACCGTATATATCATAACCAAAGCTGCTACTGCTGCCATAGCTGTGGAAAACATATTTTTCTTTTTCATACGTGTCAGTCCTCCTTCTTCTTTCTACTTCTGTAGAAGACGGTTATATACTACATCTGTAGAATATAAAAGTCAAGTGTTTTTTTCTACAAAAGTAGAATACAGAAGTAACAAGTAAGAATCCTGCCCGGCAGGGCTTATTATGCCGTAGACGTTTCCCTCAAAATTTCCTGCAGCGCAAAACAGGACCCGGATAAAAAACAGCACTTTGTTTTCTATCCAGATCCTGTTTGTTATTCATAAAATTTCTTTTTCACAAAAGCTTCCGCCGAAGTTTCCCCCTCAACATCTATGAGACTGGCAACAGCTTTTTCCACTGTCTTAACGAAAATCAGCCAAGATATTTCTTCAGATCCTCTACCTTGTCAAGATGCTCCCATGGAAGATCCACATCAGTACGTCCGAAATGGCCGTATGCAGAAGTCTGTTTGTAGATCGGACGGCGAAGATCAAGCATTTTGATGATTCCAGCCGGACGAAGATCGAAATTCTCACGGATGATCTCTACCAGCTTCGCATCGGATACTTTACCTGTTCCAAATGTTTCCACATGAACAGAAGTCGGATGTGCAACACCAATTGCATAGGAAAGCTGGATCTCACACTTGTCAGCCAGTCCTGCTGCAACGATATTCTTTGCAACATAACGTGCTGCATAGGCAGCAGAACGGTCAACCTTTGTGCAGTCCTTTCCAGAGAAAGCACCGCCGCCGTGACGTCCTGTTCCACCATAGGTATCTACGATGATCTTACGTCCGGTAAGACCGCTGTCTCCATTTGGTCCACCGATAACGAAACGTCCGGTAGGATTGATAAAGTACTTGGTATCTTCATCCACCATGTCTGCAGGGATGATCTCATCAAATACATATTTCTTGATATCCGCATGGATCTGCTCCTGAGTTACATCCGGGTCATGCTGAGTAGAGCATACCACTGCATCAATACGGCTTGGCTTGCCATTCTCATCGTACTCTACTGTAACCTGAGTCTTTCCATCTGGTCTTAAATATTTCAAAGTGCCGTCCTTACGAACCTTGGTAAGCTGACGTGCAAGCTTGTGTGCCATGTTGATGGCATATGGCATGTATTCCTCTGTCTCATTGGAAGCATAACCAAACTGGATACCCTGGTCACCAGCTCCGATAGAATCCAGCTCATCCTCATCCATCTGATTCTCCTTCTGCTCAAGTGCCTTGTCAACACCCATTGCAATATCAGTGGACTGCTTGTCAAGTGCTGTGATCACAGCACAGGTATCTGCATCGAATCCGAATTTTCCACGGGTATAACCGATCTCACGGATCGTCTCTCTTACGATTGACTGAATATCAATGCTTGCCTTTGTGGTGATCTCACCCATTACCAGAACAAGACCTGTAGTGGTAGCTGTCTCGCAGGCTACACGGCTCATTGGATCCTGCTCCATCAGTGCGTCCAGAATGGCATCAGAAATAGCGTCACAGATTTTATCCGGATGTCCTTCTGTTACAGACTCTGAGGTAAATAAAATTTTTTCCTTGTTTTCCATTTTGTTTTCCTTTCTTTGGTGGAACGGGAAAACCGGCACTTTTGTCTCCGCCATTATATTCCCGAAAAAAGAACAGCCCGAATAATCGGACTGTCTTATAAACGACTTTTATATAAACAATCCTCTTATTGTTCGATTACTCGCTCAGGTTGGCACCTTCCTCTCTTTCGAGGGGTTGCCGTGGCTTCATAGATCCTATGTATCTCCACCACTCTGAATAAAAGGCTATTCTTCAGTTTTCCTGTTGCAAGCAATACAATATACTGATTGTCTATAAATGTCAATAGACATTTGCTGGCATATGACTATTTTTATGGGAAAATCCCCGTCAACCGCCAAAAATGGTCATTTTTCCTTTGGTTCAGCCTACTCTCAGACGAAATTTCTGAATTTCCTTCTCGCTGGAAACCCGCTCAATTTCAGCGCCAAGACTGCGAAGCTTCTCCTCAAAGTTCTCATAACCTCTCTGAATATATACAATATCATCCACAATGGTGATTCCCTCTGCTGCCAGGCCTGCGATCACAAGCGCTGCTCCTGCACGAAGATCCGGTGCACTTACTCTTGCACCAGTAAGCTTGCTCACACCATCAATGATAGCCGAATTTCCCTCTACCTTGATACAGGCTCCCATTCTGGAAAGCTCGTCTGCGTATTTGAAACGATTCTCAAAAATACTCTCAGTCACAATACTGGTTCCCTCTGCAAGTGCAAGGGTAACTGCGATCTGTGGCTGCATATCTGTCGGATATCCCGGATACGGAAGAGTCTTTACATGTGTACGGTGCAGCTTGCCTGTGGCACGTACACGTACCGCATCATCAAACTCCTGTACCTCACATCCGATTTCCTCCAGCTTGGCTGTAGTAGCCTCAAGATGCTTTGGAATTACATTCTTTACTGTAACATCACCGCCGGTGGCAGCAGCTGCGAACATGAAAGTTCCAGCTTCAATCTGATCCGGAATAATAGAATATTCTGTACGATGCAGCTTCTCCACGCCTCTGATACGGATCACATCTGTACCTGCGCCCTTGATATTAGCACCCATACTGTTCAGGAAGTTGGCAACATCTACCACATGTGGCTCTCTGGCCGCATTTTCGATAATAGTTCTTCCAGGTGCCAGTGATGCTGCCATCATGATATTGATAGTCGCACCTACAGAAACCACATCAAGAAAAATATGGCTGCCATGAAGATTGGATGCTTCTGCAACAATTGCTCCGTGAAGGATATCTACCTTTGCTCCCAATGCACGGAAGCCCTTCAGATGCTGGTCAATTGGACGGCTGCCAATATTACAGCCTCCCGGAAGGGGCACTTCCGCTCTTTTATATTTTCCAAGTAAAGCACCAAGAAGATAATAAGACGCACGGATTTTCTTGATATACTCGTAATCTACACTTACATCACCAATGGTAGAACCATTGATCTTAACAGTTGACTTGTTAATTCTGTCAACCTGGGCACCAATGCCTGCGATTGCTTCCAGTAATACATTAATGTCCCTGACGTCAGGCAGATTCTCGATCAGGATCGTCTCATCCGTCATGATAGCTGCTGACAGAATAGCCAGGGCTGCATTTTTCGCACCTGCTATATCCACTTCACCTACAAGCGGATTTCCACCTTTAATCACATATTGTTCCATAACACACCTCTATTATTTTCACTCCTTGAGCCAGAGCATGAAAAAAAAGCCCTGAACTCGCCTCTGATCTACAGTTACTTATTAACCCCTGTCTGTAGTGTTTCCAAAACGGTCTGCAGACTTGCTTCCAAATCTTTCCCTTCTTCGTCAATTACAATGTCTGCGTATTTTTCATATAAAGGAACACGTTCCTCATACAGACTCTGTAAAGTCTGTCCTTCCTTCAGTAAGACGCCGCGCTTTTTGAGATTTCCAAGTCTTTTCTCCAATGTCTCTAAAGAAAGCCTGAGGTATACTACTTTCCCAATTGATTTCAGATGTTCCATTGCTTCACTGCAATATACCACACTTCCTCCGGTAGCAATCACTGTATTCTCTGCTTCAATTGATGCATTGACACGGTTCTCAATGGCTTTGAAACCTTCTTCTCCTTCTTCATCAATAATCTGATAAAGTCTTCGTTTTTCTTCTTTTTGTATTAAAAGGTCTGAATCTAAAAATTCATATCCAAGTATTTTCGCAAGAACAACGCCCAGAGTGCTTTTTCCTGCACCGGGCATTCCAATCAAAGTAATATTATTCTGTTTCATACTATTCATTTCTGCCTGAAATCCTTTCAATTCTATCACAAAATGTCAATGATTGCAATCCCATTGAAAAAAGCCTGTATTTATGCGGTTTCCGAGGTATTTCACCCCAAAAACTGCTTCACAGAATGTTACTTTTTTCCGGCAGCTTTACTGCCTTTTTTCTTCTTCACACTGTAACCAAAAGTCCCCAGTTTTTTTCCCAATCCCAAGTATTCACCATGGGAATAAACCATAAGATGAGACTGATTCAGCTGAAATTTGTTCTTTTCATCCATATATGCTTCATCTGCATGTACGGCAAGTACATCTGCCAGAAACATATGATGGGAACCCAGTTTTTCGATTTTTCTGACCTTGCACTCTATATTCACAGGGGACTCCCCGATCATAGGTGCTTTCACATGATCTGCCTTTTCTTTGGTAAGATGCAGCTTCTCAAATTTATCTACATCCCTGCCGGAGCGAACTCCACAGAAATCAGTGGCATAAGCAAGCTCCTCTGTGGTAAGGTTCAGCACAAACTCTCCGGTTTTACAGAGCATATCATAGGAATATCTGCTTGGCCTTACCGATATAGACACCATAGGCGGGTTGGTGCATACCGTCCCCGCCCAGGCAACTGTTATGATATTATCTTCGCCCTCTCCATCTGTAACGCTGACCATCACAGCCGGAAGAGGATAAAGCATGTTTCCCGGTTTCCAGGTCTGTTTTGCCATAAAACAAGTCTCCTTTTTATTCTGCTGCCGGATCAGTTAAAATCGTTTGCCATGATCTGCGCAGCTTCCATCATTGCCGGAATCAGCTGTTTCTTACGGGAAACCACACCTTTTAGCTGGAAACACCCATCCACCGGCTCCTGCTGGAATGCGATTCTGCCCATTTCCTCGCTTCCTTCTCCGTAGCAGATCACATCCGAAGATTCTTCCATGATATTGGTAAGCATAAAATAAACTCTGGTGATTCCATGTCTGCCGCATTCACTTACCATAAATGGTTTGAGACGTTCCTTGATTTCCTCAAGTTCTTCAGCATCCATAGAACTGATCTGCCCAACTCCAAAGGCAACATTGCCCTCTGCAATAAATTTCTTGTAATCCTGATAGAAAATTTCCTCCGGAGCCTTATCCTTCAGATTGCTTCCTGCCTTGAACATCTCTTTTGCAAAATCCTCAATGCGGATATCTGCGATCAAAGCCAGGGCGCTTGCTGCAATCTTGTCCTGCTGAGTGCAGGTAGGCGAACGGAACATAAGCGTATCAGAAATAATCGCCGCACATAGAAGTCCCGCGATCTTAGGCGGAATTTCCAGTCTCTGCTCATCATAGATCCGATACAGAATAGTAGCTGTACAGCCAACAGGCTCATTTCGGAAATTAATTGGTTTCATAGTCTCCAGAGATCCCAGCTTGTGGTGATCGATAATTTCCAGGATCTCTGCTTTTTCAATATTATCAACAGCCTGATCTTTCTCATTGTGATCCACAAGAATGACCTGCTTTTTATGCATATCCAGGAAATTACGTCTGGATATGGTACCCACACATTTTCCCCTTTTGTTGATAACCGGGAAAGCACGGTGACGGTGTTTGATCATAACATCCTGAATGTCATCTGTAAAGTCTTCTGTGCTGAAAGTGATCAGGTTATCCTTTTTCATCACATAATTTACCGGAATACTCTGATTGATCATTCTGGCAATGGTATAAGTATCGTAAGGAGATGTGATAATGACAATCTGTTTTTCCCTGGCTTTCCTGATAACTTCCTCACATACCTGAATATTCATTCCCACAATGATACAGCTTACATTCAGCTCGATTGCCTTTAGCTGATCTTCTTTACGGTTTCCCAGAATAACCATATCATTTTCCTGGATATAATCCTTCATCATCTGCGGATCTGCTGTTCCGATGAGGATTTTACCTTTTGTAAAATAGCCGTGTCCATTTCCCTCCACGATATCGCCATCAAGAGTGTCACAAATCTTATTATACTGCGTCCTGGCATTTGCAAGAAGATAGCTGTCCTTGGTATCCATGTAAACCTCTGCAATATCGCCGATGGTCACGATTCCCTCCAGTTCGTCTTCTCTGTTGCAAATGGGAAGTGTCACGATTCCTTTATTCTGCATCATATCCCAGGCATTTTTCAGGGACATGGTATGGGCTGCATCCGGCTTTGGTCGAATATCCATATCCTTTACCTGAGTGCCGATATTTCCAAGGTACGCCGGAGGCTGCACACCAAAACGGTTCAACACATACTGTGTCTCTTCATTAATCTGTCCTGCGCGTCTGGGAATATAGCGTTTTGTCTGAGTGGTTCTGTTTTTGATGTCTGCATAGGCAATGGCGGAACAGATGGAATCTGTATCCGGATTTTTATGCCCCATTACAAATACTTTCTGATTTTTCATTTACGCTCTTCCTTCTGTGGTGAAATTAGTTCAGTTTGATATTTGCAAATAAAGAACCAAGAGAGGTAGTTGCCTCCTCGCCAGACTGCGGAATCTGGATTTCCTCTTCCTCCACTTCCTTTGCCATCATATCTGTGGCTTCTTTAATGCTCAGACTCAGCTTGCCATCTTTGATTGCGGTCACTTTTACTTTTACCTTATCCCCTACAGCAAGGACTTCAGATGGTTTGCGGATTCTCTTCTCACAGATCTGGGAAATATGCACCAGACCGGAGACTCCGTTTCCAAGGTCTACAAATGCGCCGTATGGCTGAAGACTTTCTACTGTTCCCTCTGTCACAAAGCCTGGCTGGATATTGGAAATTTTATTCTTTCTTTCCTCTTCTGCTTTTTCTCTTAAGATTTCTTTTGCTGAAAGGATCAGCTTTTTATCTTCTTTATTGACATCAATTACCTGAACCTGGATTCTCCTGTTCAGATATTCATTGGTATCCTCCACATAATTCAGGGCCAGCTTGGAAGCCGGGATAAATCCGCGCACACCTTCTACATAGGCAACTGCCCCTCCGTTTACCACACCTTTTACCACTACATCCAGCACTTCTTTTGTATCTTTCAGTTCTCTTAATCTGTCCCATGCAAGAACATCAGTAGCCTCTACTTTGGAAAGGAGGATGTTTCCGTTTCCGTCATCTTTTTTCACAACAGTAGCAGAAACCTCATCTCCTGGATGTACCTCCTCTTTTACATTAAAGCCGGGCTCTCTGCTGTAGTCCTCCACCGGAATGATTCCCTCTGCATAATATTTCAGATCTACGATGATCTCTTTATCGTCTACACTTACAACAGTTCCTGTAAGAATATCGCCCTCTTCAATTTTCTTAAAAGAAGCCTCCAGCTCTGCTTCATAATCCTTCATTGTCTCTGCCATATCAAAAACTCCTCTCTGTTCTGTACGCCAAAAAGTAAGTATCTGCGCCATATTTTTTGCTCCATTATAACACACGATTTTTTTCTTGCAAAGAAAAAAGTCTCCCGCCTTTGCCGCGGAAGACTTTTCATCACGTTTCATCATTCTTCATCACTTTTGTTTTTCTTTAACTGATATCCCTCACAGTGAGTCACTGGAAGCATATACCGCGGAAGCATGCCTTCCCGTTTACTTGGATACTCTCCCAGCTTTTTAAACTGGTTATATCCATCCCGGATCAGATTTCCCGCATGTGCAAGACTGATCATGCTTACCAGCTTCTCGCCTTCCACAAAAACGAAATAATAAAATTCCGGATTAATTCCTGCCTTTTCGCAGTAGGCAAGGCTGGTTTCATAGAGTCCTTTTCCCAGTAAAAAGCTGCTGCAGCCATACTTTGGAGCTGTTAAAGTCAGATCCGCTTTCGGATCATTCATATCCTCGATCGGACTGCCATAATGAGTACCCCTATATCTTCTTTGCTTTCTGATTTTGCCCTGAATCAGTCTGTCTCCATGTTTCCAGTAAAAATCCGGTCTTCCTGTAAGCCAGGTATTTTCCGGAATCTCTTCAAACTTTAAATAAAGCTTACTCAGATCCTGAAATGGATACAGAGTTTCTTCCTCACCTGTACACTCGCTGATAATTTTGCTTGCTTCCTGACAGGTTTCTTTGATGTCATCTAAAAAGCTGCCCTTTTCGCAAGTTTCTCTTTCAACCTCCTTTGCTGTATTTTCTCTTGCTGTATTTTCTCCTGCAGCAGTTTCCGGCACAATTGCAATATTTGTTGCATATCTGTTTTTTCCGTTATCCACAAGATCAAAAGTAACTTCTCTGCAGGGTGTTTTCAACAGTTCATCCCCTTCCAGCACCCTGAAGTAAACATCTTTTTTTCCAGTTACACTAATATACCCGTATTTTTCTTTTGTGTTAAAGTATTTTATAATTCCTCTCATTTTCTTTTTTCTCCTCTCTTTACAGGGGCCGCTTTTTGGCCCCTTTTTCAAACTACTGATCTGATATAATCATAACATAATACTTTTTTTCCCACCAGAGCATGTTCGAAAAGAGCTTTCCGCAAATCATTTTTTCAAACACGCTCAAGCCAGGATTATCATTCTTATGACATTTTTTACATGAATGCATCGAGATTTTCCTCCGTTTTGCTGTGATCGATCCTTTCCACTTTTTCCGGGAAAATCTCCTGATACAGTTCATGATTTTTCACATTGTATTTGTTTACCTGCTGTGGCTTCTGGCCTCTTACGAAAAGCCATGCATCTCCCACTGGCATATTCAGAATGGTATCAGCGGTTTTATTTGCCTTCACACTCATATAATTTGCAGTGTTTACATCCTGTCCGCCAAGATACAGGCAGCTGTCGCAGTTATTGATGATCGTCATGGCTTTTGGCTCGCTGTACATGGAGGTCAGCTGGGTAAGGCTCTGCACCACCAAGCTTACATAGATTTCTCTGGAACGGATCACGGAGATGATCTTGTCAAAATCCGGTATCACTGCATTGGATGCAAAATCATCCATGATAAATCTTACCGGTATCTGCAGTCTGCCGGATTTATTTTTATCCGCAGCCTCACAAAGTTCATGGAGTGCCTGTGTGTAAAACAGATTCAGCATCTTGTCTGCGGAACGGTCACTGTCACTTACATTGATAAATAATGCTGTTTTCTGGTATCCCATCGTTGCAAAATCGATCTGCTTTTTGTTGTTGTACATTTTTTCACATCCTGGGCTTAAGAAAGAGCTGAGCTTTTCTCCAAGGATGTAATTGGTGCTGGCATTGGTTTTATCTGCACTTTTGGTGTCGCTGAACAGATGCCATTTCTTTGCGGCATAGCTGTCCGGATGTGCAGTTTCCCACTCTTTCATCAGGAAATCAAAGGCAGTGGTGTTCAGCAGTCCCTGCAGCCTAGCCACACTTCCAAGATGCTGCTCTTCTTTTGGCAGAGCTTCCATCACATAGGAGATGAGAACACTGAGTACCATGGCAGCTGCGTGATCCCAGAAAGGATCCTTTTGGGTTTCAATTGGACACATTGCTTTTGCCAGCATGTCAATATCCTGTGAGCTTTTTCCAAGGTAGTTCAGAGGATTATATCCCATTGGGGATTTCTCCATTCTGGAAAAGTTCAGATTCCAGACCTGATAGCCGCTCTTTTTCAGCTGTGAGGAATAGGTTTTACACAGCTGATTTTTGGTGTCTACCACGATCATACTGCCATTGCATTGCAGGATGTTTGGAATAACGTAGCTTCTTGTTTTTCCGGCACCGCTGACTCCTACGATCAGATCATTGTTGTTCAGCCCGGTTTCCCAGGTATTGTTGTTAATGTATTTTCCTTCTGCAAGAATTCTGTAGTTACCTTTTTCGTTCATAAATACGTTGTTCATGGTTTATTCTCCTTTTATACTTTTTTGTAATTTCATTTATCAGATTGGACCACCTTGTCCGCAAGGCCAAATGCAATGGCCTCTTCTGCTGTGAACCAGGTATCTTTTGCTGTCTTTTCGTAGATTTCTTCCATGGTTCTGCCTGTATGCTTTGCCATCAGGCTTGCAATCAACTCTCTTGTTTTCATCAGATCCTCCACCCGTTCTGACAGTAAGGTGGCACTTCCCGTAATACCTTTTCCGGCAATCAGCGGATCGTGGATCATCAGCCTGGAATGAGGCAGCATTTCTCTGGCATCCCCTGCTGCAAACAGGAATGCCCCAAAGCTGGCTGCCGTTCCCATGCACACCGTGCGGATGGGACAGTGGACAGACTGCATCACATCGTAGATGGCAAGTCCACTGGAAACTTCTCCTCCTGGACTGCTGATGTACATGGTGATTTCAGCTTCTGCATCCTGGCGTTCCAGGTATTTCAGCTGCAAGATCAGACTGCTGGCTGACCCCTGGTTGATCTCCCCAAGGCAGTAAATTTCTCTTTTTGAAAGCAGCTCATCCAGTAAGGGAAGGCTGAAATAGCCGCTGCTGGTTTCTTTGATAATAGCTGGTACATATGTATTCATAATTTTTTTCCTTTCTCTTTTCTGCTATGGCTCCCGCCATTTTTAGGCTCACGCCACATCTTTTTCCATGCTTCTCACTGCTCTGTAGATTTCTGTCAGAGGTTCTACCATAAGCAGCATTTTTTCGTTGTAATCCATTTCCATCTGATAGGCATTGTAGAAGCTCATGATACTCATATGCATGTCAAAGTCCTCCGCCTTTGCATACAGCTGACACAGCTTACGCAGACTGCAGGTATCCGCTCCGATGATTTCTTCGATTGCTTCGCATACCTTTTGTATTTCTGTTCCTGCCAGCAGGTACATCCATCTTTTTCCATATTCATTTGGAATGATTCCAATGTATGCCTGCTGTTCAAAGGTCTGTTTCTTGTATTCTGCTGATCTTTTGATTTCATTTATGCGCACTTCCAGTGGAATTCTGTCCTCACCGTGAACCATTTTGATGGGATATTTCTTTTCTTTTACATAATTCCAGGTCGCTTCCGGATTTTTTACATCTGCCCGAATTGGCTCTTTATCCAGGAAGCTATTGACTGCGCTGTATGGCTTTTCCATCTCATCGATCAATTGACGGGTAGCCCTGTCATTGGGATAGCAGGCATACTGCTTGGAAACAAAGGTACATACCTTGCCAGTTGTAAAGTTCGGGCAGGCACCTTTTCGAAATGAGGTCAGCATGTCTGCCATGACGTCCTGGTATATGCGCGGATAAAGAAACATGAAATCCGCAAATGGTATTTTTACAACATTTTCCAGTACTTTACGCACAGCCAGCTGATCTGTGAACTTAAATTTTTTTGCATTTTTGATTCTGTTTTCTAATGAAGTGGTATTTTTCTGCATGATTTTAATTTCCTTTCTTTGTTTTTGTTGTTTTCTGTATTATTCAAATTTTCTCCCGAATGTTTTATTTATGTTTTTATTTTGTTGTTTTTATCTTTTATCTTTTGTTGTAGGTGTAAACATATTTTTACATAATTTAACTTAAATAACATACGCATAACTAAATATTTCATGATAAATAAAAAATCCCTTGATTTTTCAAAGGATTTTGTTTCTATATAAAATATTAATAATCATCTTTTATTGCATTTCTGTAATAATTTATTTCGTTTTTATATTTATTTATTTTATTATAATCATTAATATAGAGCAGCTTTGCTGCGAAGCAATTCGTGGATATCAAGTTAGGGGCAAAAGGTATTTTGATGCTGACATGTCTCAAGAAAAATCCCCCAGAAACGAGGAGTGCCCCGGCAGTGGCTGCCGGGGCGATTATTATGAAAAAATTTTATGTGTAATGGTGTCATTACAACGTCTTATGTGTGTGTTCTTTCGAACTGTTTATATAGTAACAGATATTTATGAACAAACTATGAACGAATAATGAACTTTTGGTTTATTTGCACAATTTCTTCGTTATTTTCCCTCTTTTTTTATAGAATTAATACATTGCGTTGTTTACTTTAGCACGTTAAAGTTGTATGTTTTGCATATATCAGATTCTTTATCCCAGTAATCCTTTTACAAAATCAAGAAGACCGGACAGAAAGCCCTTGGCATCGTCCTTGGTAACGCCCATGTCTTTCAGCTTATTATATACAGATGTCACGTCACTTCTAAGAGTATCCTCATCAATCTGTGCATCCAACACACCTCGCACTACACTCACCAGAGATTCTACATTGGAATCAGAAAGACTTACTCCAAAATGATCTGCAGCCTGATTGATCGCACTTCTCACTTCATCATCTGTAATATTCTGCTGATCTACCAGATCTTTCGCATAGAGAATAATATCTATGGCCTTCTGTGGATCAGAAGCTAGAAAATCAATTCCGCTGTCAAGAAGACTTTCTACCACATCTGTATTTCCGGAAGCCATAACCGGCATCGGTACAGAACATGCCAATGTTCCCGCCATGATCAATGCTGCTGCTTTTTTCATCTTTATCATTACAATTACCTCCTGTTATTCACATTTCATTCATAAACCAACTAATGCAACGGCTTTATTATACTACATTTCGCTTTTGTATTTGTAAAATTCATCTAAAAACTTCATAATCTTTTTATAACTATTCCCCAAGTTCCATCGATTTTTCCATTAGAACGTGCCAAAAAAGGCGCTGGTTACAAATCTTTTTAAATTCGTTCACTATTTTTTCATAAGATAAACACGATTCTTTCAAACTTTCCCGATATACTAACATCATAAAAATAATAACAGCCAACATTATTTTTATAAAATTTCTTTTTCATATGTTGATCACCTCAGGTGATTAACTCTCCTTCCTTTTAAAAAATATATTTGAGACAAAATAAAAAGCATCCGTCTAGCCACCGGATGCTTTTTATTTTATATTTCTGATATCAGCTTCTCACTTTATCAAACGCATTTGCCAGATCTGCAAATTCCCTCAATGTGAGGGCTTCCCCTCTTACATTTAATGGAATCCCAGTCTCTGCCATTACTTTTTCAATCTCTTCCCTGGAAAAATCCAGCTCCTGTGAATTTTTCAGTCCGTTCACCAGAGTTTTTCGACGCTGGTTAAACGACGCACGGATCAGACGGAACATCAGCTTTTCATTTACCACTTCCACAGGTGGCTTTTCATAGCGCACCAACTGTATCACTGCGCTTCCAACCTTTGGCCTTGGCATAAAGCAGTTCGGGGGAACGTTTGCAATGATCTGCGGCTTCGCATAATACTGGACAGCCAGGGACAACGCACCATAATCCTTTGTTCCAGGACCTACCTGCATTCTATCTGCCACTTCTTTTTGAACCATGATGGTGATAGAAGAAATGGGAACATGATTTTCAAATAACCCCATGATGATCGGC
Source organism: uncultured Blautia sp. (assembly GCA_934394595.1). Lineage (GTDB taxonomy): Bacteria > Bacillota > Clostridia > Lachnospirales > Lachnospiraceae > Blautia_A. The sequence goes on from CAKRRX010000022.1 coordinate 28,497, forward strand.
GTGGTGATATAATAGGGCAGATTGGCAACCACTTTGATGGGCTTTCCGCCATTCTTTTCCATGGCCAGTGCAGCAATATCCACTTTCAGGATATCCTCGTTGATCACTGTCACATTATCCCAGTCCTTTAAAGTATCATTTTCCAAAATGGGAATCAGTGTTTTATCAATCTCTACCGCTACCACTTCTCTGGCAGCCTCGGCCAGGTACTGTGTCATCGTTCCAATTCCAGGTCCGATTTCCAGCACAAAATCGTCTTTTTTAATCTGAGAGGCATCTATGATTTTCTCCAACACATGGGTATCAATAAGAAAATTCTGACCAAACCTTTTCTGGAAAGCAAAATTATACTTTTGAAGAACTTCAATGGTATATTT
>CAKRRX010000023.1 GCA_934394595.1 uncultured Blautia sp.
AGATAACAAATCCCTTGGACAGTTCCGTCTGGATGGAATCCCGCCAGCACGTCGTGGTGTTCCGCAGATCGAGGTAACATTTGATATTGATGCCAACGGTATCGTAAATGTATCTGCTAAGGATCTTGGAACTGGCAAAGAGCAGCATATTACAATCACAGCCGGTTCTAATATGTCCGAGTCTGAGATTGATAAAGCCGTTAAAGAAGCTGCTGAGTTTGAAGCTCAGGATAAGAAGCGCAAAGAGGCAATTGATACAAAGAACAATGCAGACTCCATGGTATTCCAGGTTGAGAATGCACTGAAAGAAGCAGGGGATAAGCTGGATGCAAATGATAAGGCAGCTGTAGAAGCAGACCTGAATGCATTAAAGGATATCCTTGCAAAATATACCACTACAGAAGATCTTGGAGATGCTCAGGTTGCAGAGATCAAAGCAGCTCAGGAAAAGATGATGGAGAGCGCACAGAAGCTTTTTGCAAAGATGTATGAAGCACAGAACCCACAGGGCGGTGCAGGCCAGGCTGGTCCGGGACCAGATATGGGCGGTGCTTCCCAGGGTGGAAATGAAGCAGGCTACGGCGATGATGTTGTAGATGCCGACTATAAAGAAGTATAATAAAATAAAAAATCTGTTTTTAAAAAGCAGAAGCCAATTCAGCCCGGCCATGTATAATGGCCGGGCAGTGGCGGTAGAAGGCATATCACAAGATGACAGCAGAGAAAATGCTCTTGTCATCCTGTAAACCAAATACAAAAAAGTTAGGAAAAGAAATCATGGCTGATAAAAGAGATTACTATGAAGTCCTGGGCGTTGACAAAAACGCAGATGAGGCTACATTAAAGAAAGCATATCGTCAGCTTGCCAAGAAGTATCATCCCGATGTTAATCCGGGAGATAAGGAAGCTGAAGCAAAATTTAAAGAGGCAACAGAGGCTTACAGCATCTTAAGTGACCCGGATAAGAGAAGACAGTATGATCAGTTTGGTCACGCTGCTTTTGAAAACGGAGGCGGTGGCGGAGCAGGCGGCTTCGGCGGCTTTGATTTTTCCGGATCCGATATGGGGGATATTTTCGGAGATCTCTTCGGAGATCTTTTTGGAGGCGGCGGAAGCCGCAGACGTGCCAATAATGGACCTATGAAGGGTGCCAATCTTCGGGCACGGGTGAATATCACTTTTGAGGAAGCTGTATTTGGATGTGAGAAAGAGCTTGAGATCACTTTGAAGGACGAGTGCGGTTCCTGCCATGGAACCGGCGCAAAAGCAGGCACTTCACCGGTGACATGCCCGAAATGTAAGGGAGAGGGCCAGATTGAATATAGGCAGCAGTCCATGTTTGGAATGGTACGTAATATTCAGGTTTGCCCGGACTGTCATGGAACAGGTAAGATCATCAAGGATAAATGCCCGGACTGCCGTGGTACCGGTTATATTGCAAGCAGAAAGAAAATCAAGGTTTCTGTTCCGGCAGGTATTGACAATGGACAGAGCATCCGTATCCGGGATAAAGGAGAGCCTGGAACCAATGGCGGACCAAGAGGAGACCTTCTGGTGGAGGTAAATGTAGGACGTCATCCAATTTTCCAGAGACAGGATACAAATATTTTCTCCACTGCACCAATCACTTATGCCCAGGCAGCACTTGGCGGTGAGGTTCGTATAAATACAGTGGATGGTGAGATCCTCTATGATGTGAAGCCAGGAACTCAGACGGATACCAGAATCCGTCTGAAGGGAAAAGGGGTTCCTTCACTTCGAAATAAAAATGTACGCGGTGACCACTACGTAACTCTGGTGGTACAGGTACCTACCAATCTGAATGAGGAAGCAAAAGAAGCCCTGAGAAAATTTGATGAGGCATGTGGAAACCGTCCATCTGGCACCAAGACCGACGGAAGCGAAAAATCAGAAAAAAAGAAAAAAAGCTTTATGGATAAATTAAAAGAGACATTTGAAGAGTAAAAAGGGTCTTTTTATACAAAAGAATAAAGAAAAGGGGAGATATCCTCTTTTCTTTTTTTGTTACTTATTGTATATTAAAGAGTAGCCGCAAGAATCCGGAAAGGAGTTTTGCCATGAAAACAAAGAAAAAAGATCTGTTAGACAAGTTTATTCCCCTGTGGGCTATACCGCCGCTTATGACAATTGTGGCAGTGAACTGCCTGATCTACTGGGGAAGCAGCGCACTTACCGCTGGTAAATATCATTATGATTTTACAATGGCAGTTGACAGGGCAGTTCCCTTACTGCCTGTATTTGTGTGGTTTTATATTCTGGCTTTTCCATTCTGGGCGGCAGGCTATGTTCTGGCTGCAAAGGGCGGCAGGGACATGTTTTACCGTTTTGTTGCCACAGATCTGACAATACATTTTATTTGCTTTATCTGTTTTATTTTCATACCGACAACTAATGTACGGCCGGAAATTGCAGGAAATACTATTTCAGAGAAGCTCCTTTTACTGGTATATTCCATGGATGGAGGAAGTAGTCCTTCCAATCTTTTCCCATCTATCCACTGTTATGTAAGCTGGATGTGCTGGAAGGGAGTTGCCGGCTCTAAGAAAATCCCCAGGTGGTATCAGATTTTTTCCCTGGTATTTGCAATTCTGATCATCATTTCTACCCAGGTGCTGAAGCAGCATTATCTGGTGGATGCAGTCGCAGCCATCGTTCTGGTAGAAGTTTTCTGGAGGTTTTATCAGAAAGGTCAGAGACATAAATGGGTGAGTTGGATTTTTGATCGTGGACAGAAGCAAAAGTAGTTTTTATAAAAGATTGGAGAAAAAGTATGAAGTGGAATCGCTTTACTATCAAAACAAAAACAGAAGCAGAAGACGTGATCATCTCTGCGCTTGCAGATGTTGGAGTTGAAGGTGTGGAGATTCAGGACAAGCAGCCCCTTTCTGAGACTGATAAGGAGCAGATGTTTGTAGATATCATGCCAGAAGGACCGGCAGATGACGGAATCGCATATCTGAATTTTTATCTGGAAGAGGGTACAGAGGTGGAACCTGTCCTTGAGAGAGTTCGTGCTGTTCTGGAAGAAGTGCGCGGATATATGGATATCGGGGAGGGTACCATCACAGAGTCACAGACTGAGGATAAGGACTGGATCAACAATTGGAAAGAATATTTCCATCAGTTCTATGTGGATGATATCCTGATCGTTCCATCCTGGGAGGAAGTGAAGGAAGAGGATCAGGATAAAATGATCCTTCACATTGATCCCGGCACCGCTTTTGGAACCGGTATGCATGAGACTACCCAGCTGGTGATCCGTCAGCTGAAGAAATTTGTGACAAAAGATACCCAGATGCTGGATGTGGGAACCGGAAGCGGAATCCTGGGCATCGTAGCATTGAAGCTTGGTGCTGCACATGTTGTGGGAACAGACCTGGATCCCTGCGCAATTCCGGCAGTGGCAGACAATAAAGAAGCCAACGATATCAAGGATGAGACCTTTGATATGCTCATCGGCAATATCATTGACGACAAAGAAGTACAGGATACAGTAGGATATGAGAAATATGACATTGTAACTGCCAACATTCTGGCAGACGTGCTGCTTCCCCTGACTCCTGTGATCGTAAATCAGATGAAAAAAGGCGCTTACTATATCACCTCAGGAATTCTGGATGTGAAAGAGGACGTAGTGGTACAGGCTGTGAAAGATGCAGGTCTTCAGCTGGTTGAGGTGACACATCAGGGAGAGTGGGTGTCTGTTACAGCCAGAAAGGAATAAACATGCAGCGCTTTTTTGCAGAACCATATCAGATCCGGGAGGAAGAGCAGCAGATCATCCTCACCGGGAGCGATGTAAACCATATGAAAAATGTTCTTCGCATGCATACTGGTGAGGATGTGTGGATCAGTGATGGCAGTGAGAAGGAATATCACTGCACCATAGAAAGCTTTGGGGAAGATGAGGCAGTACTTCATATTGTACATGTCCGGAAGTCCGATTATGAGCTTCCCAGCCGCATTTACCTGTTTCAGGGACTTCCCAAAAGTGACAAGATGGAGCTGATCATTCAGAAGGCAGTGGAACTGGGGGTATTTTCCATTATCCCGGTAGAGACCAGAAGGTGTGTGGTGAAGCTGGATGAGAAGAAAGCCTCCAAAAAGACAGCCAGATGGCAGCAGATCGCAGAAAGTGCAGCAAAGCAGTCCAAGAGGATGCTGATTCCGGAAGTAAAAAATGTAATGAGCTGGAAACAGGCGCTGGATTTTGCAAAAGAACTGGATGTAATCCTGATCCCTTATGAACTTGCAAAGGGAATGAAGGAAACCAGGGAAATCATTGCGTCTATCTGTCCGGGGCAGTCAGTGGGCATTTTTATCGGCCCGGAGGGCGGCTTTGAAGAGGATGAAGTAAAAACAGCCATGGAAGCAGGTGCAAGACCTGTGACCCTGGGGAAAAGGATCCTGCGTACAGAGACAGCGGGCATGACCATGTTGTCCATTCTGATGTTTATGCTGGAAAAAGAGGACGAAGAAAATGGAAGCATATTTTGATAACTCTGCCACCACAAGATGTTATCCTGAGGTGGCACAGATTGTAGTAAAAACCATGACAGAGGATTTTGGAAATCCTTCTTCCATGCATTTAAAAGGTGTGGAGGCAGAGAAATATATCCGGGATGCCGCAGGTATCCTTGCAGGTCTTCTGAAAGTAAAGGAAAAAGAAATTGTATTTACTTCCGGTGGAACAGAGTCAAATAATCTGGCACTGTTTGGTGGAGCAGATGCAAATAAGCGAAGTGGTAACCACATTATCACCACATCTGTGGAGCATGCTGCTGTGGGACAGCCAGTTGAACGCCTGGAAAAAATGGGATATGAGGTGACTATCCTTCCAGTGGACGAGCGAGGTGTGGTAAGGCTGGACACTCTTGAAAAGGCACTGCGTCCGGACACCATTTTAGTTTCCACCATGTATGTAAATAATGAGGTGGGAACTGTGATGCCAGTGGAGCAGATCGCAAAGCTGGTGCATGAAAAAAGCCCGAAAGCGCTTTATCATGTAGATGCAATTCAGGCCTTTGGAAAATACAGGATTTATCCAAAGAAGCTTGGCATTGATATGCTCTCTGTCAGCAGTCATAAGATCCACGGGCCAAAAGGCGTTGGATTCCTCTATATCAGCGAAAATGCAAAGGTACAGCCCCAGATCCTTGGAGGCGGTCAGCAGGCAGGAATGCGCTCCGGTACAGACAATGTGCCGGGAATTGCCGGACTTGGTGTGGCAGCACAGATGGTATACACAGATTTTGAGGAAAAGATTGAACATATGTATCAGCTGAAAGAACGCCTGGCAGCCGGATTTATGAAGCTGCCAGACGTGATGATCAATGGAATGGAGCTTCGGGAAGGGGCACCGCAGATTTTAAGTGCCAGCTTCCTGGGAGTACGCAGCGAGGTACTGCTTCACACTTTGGAAGAAAAAGGAATTTATGTTTCAGCCGGCAGTGCATGCTCCAGTCATAAGAAAAAGGCAATCGGTACATTAAGTGCAATGGGAATGGAAGCAGTGCAAAAGGAGAGTACTTTGCGTTTCAGCTTTTCTGAAGAAAATACATTTGAAGAAGTGGATTATTGTCTGGAAGTAGTTGGGCAGGTTCTCCCTATGCTCAGACGTTATTCCAGACGTTAAAGGAGGAAAACAGATGATATTTCACGCATTTCTGATCAAATACGCAGAAATAGCCATTAAAGGTAAGAACAGATATCTGTTTGAGGATGCCCTGGTCAAACAGATGAATATTGCTCTTTCTAAAATTGAAGGAGATTACAGGGTGGTAAAAGAGCAGGGACGCGTATACGTGTTCTGCCCGGAAGAGTATGATTTTGATGAGGCTGTTGCAGCCCTGAAGACAGTATTTGGTATTGTGTACATCTGTCCGGTTGTGATCTATGAAGATCAGGGCTTTGAGCAGATGCGCGAAGATGTGACGGAGTATATGAAAAATGTACATCCGGATTACAACGGAACCTTTAAGGTTTATACACGCCGTGCAAAGAAATCCTATCCGGTTAATTCTATGGAAGTCAGTGCAAAGATCGGTGAGAGCATTTTAAATGCATTTCCGGATGCAAAAGTAGATGTGCACAATCCCCAGCTGACCGTGTCTGTGGAAATCAGAGAGAAAATCTATGTGTATTCCAAGAGTATTAAAGGACCTGGTGGAATGCCAGTGGGAACCAACGGAAAGGCAATGCTTCTTCTTTCCGGCGGAATTGACAGCCCGGTAGCTGGTTATATGATAGCAAAACGTGGTGTGAAAATTGAAGCTGTTTATTTCCATGCTCCGCCATACACCAGTGAGCGTGCAAAGCAAAAAGTGGTGGATCTTGCAAAGCTGGTAGCAAAATACAGCGGACCAATCCGTCTTCATGTTGTGAATTTTACGGATATTCAGCTGTACATTTACGACCAGTGCCCACATGATGAACTGACTATCATTATGAGGCGTTATATGATGAGGATTGCAGAGCATTTTGCGAAGAAGGATAACTGCCTTGGCCTTATCACCGGAGAGAGCATCGGACAGGTGGCAAGCCAGACACTGCAGAGTCTTGCAGCTACCAATGAGGTGTGTACCCTTCCGGTATACCGGCCGGTGATCGGTTTTGACAAGCAGGAAATCGTAGAGCGCTCCTGGGAGATCGGGACTTATGATACTTCTGTTTTGCCTTATGAGGATTGCTGTACCATTTTTGTTGCAAAACATCCGGTCACAAAGCCGAACCTTAATGCGATCCGTAAGTCTGAAGAGAAGCTTACGGAGAAGATTGATGAACTGATGGAAGTGGCTCTGCAGACAACAGAGGTGATTGAAATCGATTAAGGAAATGTCTGTAGATTCGCTCATGCAAGCATGGCTCATCTACAGCCGCTGTCCGGGACTTTGAAAGGAAATGTCTGCTTACGCAGACATTGTTATCTGTAAAAGTGGATTGCTCCGCACCTGTGGCGCTCCCGCAATCCCACTCGTATGCGCAATCCGGCCTGTCAGCCTACTTGCTTATACGAGTTAGCCTGTCCGATGTCTGTGCATCTGTGCAAGCGAGCTTGCACATCTGTACAGCCGCCGTCCAGGACTTTGAAATGAAAGTCAGTTGCTTCGCGCCCGTGGCGCTCTCGCAACTGCGAGCATATTCGTAATCCGGGCTATCGCCCTACTTACTCATATGCTCTAGCCCGTCCAATGTCTGTAGATTCGCTCATGCAAGCATGGCTCATCTACAGCCGCTGTCCGGGACTTTCATAATAAAAAAGAGGAACTGCGAGCAGTTCCTCCGGCAATTGCTGGAATAATTATTCAACGGTGTACTTGTCGATGATTTCCATAACGCTGTTAAGAGCAGCTCCGTCAGCGTGGATGTTGAGGTCGATCGGCTTGGATAAATCCAGGCTGAAAATACCCATGATAGATTTAGCATCAATAACATATCTGCCGGATACCAGATCGAAGTCGCAGTCGAATTTGCTGATCTCGTTCACAAATGCCTTCACTTTATCGATAGAGTTAAGTGAGATTTTTGCTGTTTTCATTGTGATATAACCTCCCTTGAATAGTTGATGTTTGTTGTTTTACAGTACTCATATTACCCGTAGCCTCAATAAAAGTCAAGGTGAAAAGAGATAAATTTTGACACAAGAATTAGTGAAAATGTATAAAAGATTTGAAATTGCGGAGGAAAACATGAAAAAAAAGGTTGCATTACACAATCTGGGATGCAAGGTAAATGCTTACGAGGTGGAAGCTATGCAGCAGCTTCTGGAACAGGCGGGGTACGAGATTGTTCCCTTTGAACCAGGGGCTGATGTATATGTGATCAATACCTGTACAGTGACCAATATCGCAGACCGTAAGTCAAGACAGATGCTTCATAAAGCAAAAAAAATGAACCCGGATGCAGTAGTGGTTGCTACTGGATGCTATGTCCAGACAGACGAAGGAAAGCTGGAAAAGGACGAAGCAGTTGATCTGGTCCTTGGAAATAATCAGAAAAAAAATATTGTAGAGGTTCTGGCTGAATATGAAGCAGAACATCAAAAACAGGCCCATATCATCAAAATCAACCAGACAAAAGAATACGAAGAACTGGAAATCAGCCGCACAGCAGAGCATGTGCGTGCCTACATCAAAGTACAGGACGGATGCAATCAGTTTTGTACGTATTGCATCATTCCCTATGCCAGAGGCAGGGTGAGAAGCCGTGCAAAGGAAAAAATCCTTCAGGAAGTACACAAGCTGGCAGAAGCCGGTTATAAAGAAGTGGTTCTCACAGGAATTCACCTCAGCTCTTACGGTGTGGATTTCCCGGAAGAAAAGAAGGAAGATCTTCTGTCCCTGATCAAAGGGGTCAATGCGGTAGAAGGAATAAACAGAATCCGTCTTGGGTCCCTGGAACCAGGGATCGTGACAGAAGAATTTGCCAGGGAATTGTCTGCAATGCCAAAGGTGTGTCCACATTTTCATCTTTCCCTGCAGAGCGGCTGTGATACTACTCTGGAGCGGATGAACCGCAGATACAGAAGTGCTCAGTATAAAGAAAGATGTGAGATTCTCAGGAAATATTTTGAAAACCCTGCGCTTACCACAGATGTGATCGTAGGCTTTCCCATGGAGACCGAAAAAGACTTTCAGGCATCCTACGAATTTGTAAGAGACATTCATTTTTATGAGACTCATATTTTTAAATATTCCAGACGTCACGGTACCAAAGCTGCCCAAATGGACGGACAGCTTACCGACGCTGTAAAAGCTGAGCGAAGCGACAAAATGCTGGAACTCAATGAAACTCGGGAAAAGGAGTATGAGGACACTTTTCTTGGAAAAGATGTGGAAGTCCTTCTGGAAGAAGAAGTTGACATTCAGGGAAAATCCTATTATCTTGGACATACCCGTGAATATGTAAAGGTGGCAGTCCCCAAGCTGGAAAAATACAGCGTAAACCAGGAACTGACGGTAAAAGCAGAACAGTTTTTACAGCCGCATATTTTACTTGGTGAGGAAAAATGATTTTGGTGATTGTAATTTAGTTGCAGTTATATTAAAATAGAGAAGAAATAATCGTAAGGACGTGAGAAAAATGGCAGAAAATAATCTGGGAAGTACCCAATATTTCAGAACAAAACCAGATCAGGAACTTGAAGTGAAAGAAATCCTGGATCTGGTGTACAATGCAATGGAAGAAAAAGGCTATAATCCTGTAAATCAGATCGTAGGCTACATTATGTCCGGTGATCCCACTTATATCACCAGCCACAAGGGAGCCAGAAGCATGATCATGAAAGTGGAACGTGATGAGCTTGTCGAGGAACTGCTGACTGAGTATATTAAGAACAGATCCTGGGAACACTGATCATGAGAGTGATGGGATTAGATTATGGTTCCAAGACTGTAGGGGTTGCCATAAGTGACCCCCTGGGACTGACTGCACAGGGTGTGGAGACCATCTGGCGCAAGCAGGAAAACAAGCTTCGTCAGACTCTGGCACGGATTGAAGAACTGATTTCGGAATATCAGGTGGAGCGTATTATACTTGGATATCCGAAAAATATGAATAATACCATTGGCGAGCGGGCCCTGAAATCTCTGGAATTCAAGGAAAAACTTGAAGGGAGAACAGGCCTGCCTGTTGTGATGTGGGATGAGCGCCTGACAACGGCAGAAGCAGAACGGACCTTGATGGAAACCGGCGTCAGACGGGAGAATCGCAAGCAGTATCTCGATCAGATGGCAGCAGTTTTGATCTTACAGGGATATTTGGACAGAATAAGCATGAATAAGGAAGAGAATAATGGAGAAAATTAAATTTCAATCTGAGGACGGGATTATAGAATTTTTCGTAGAAGAACAGACTACAGTTGCAGGAATTACTTACCTTCTGGTATCTGATTCTCAGGAGGATGAGGCAAATGCCTACATTATGAAGGATGTTTCCGAAGAAGGAAGCACAGAAGCCAGCTATGAGATGGTAGAAGATGAAGACGAACTGATAGCTGTTTCCAAAGTATTTGAACAGATGTTGGATGACGTGGATCTTGAAATGTAAATGGCAGTCCCTGTGAGGTCAGGGAATTGCAGTCTGCAGCCGGGGGAAAGACTCCTTACGAAAAGCTCCGGCAGCAGCATAATAAAGACGCCTGGCTCCGGTACCGTGATTTTGGAGGGGCCAGTGTTTGCGTTTCTGCTATTTGCAGGACACTGCACCAGGCGCGCAAAAATTGGAGGATGGATTGATTGAAGAGCGAGAATAATATGAACAGCAATAGCAGCGGGCAGAAAGCTCCGGCTGCTGTAAATGGAACCAGAAAACAGACATTCAGACACAAAAATTACAAATACAAACCTCAGCTGAAGAAAGATAATCAGAAAAACAGCACAGAAAAGCCTGCAAAGAGCAGCTACAAGCCGCAGGTAAGAAATCAGGCAAGACCGGCTGTAAAGCGCAGCCGCAAGAACAATGATTCCAAATTAAAGATCATTCCGCTGGGCGGTCTGGAACAGATTGGAATGAATATTACAGCCTTTGAGTATGAAGATAGTATAGTAGTAGTGGACTGTGGCCTTTCTTTCCCGGAAGATGACATGCTGGGAATCGACCTTGTCATTCCAGATGTAAGCTATCTGAAAGAAAATATTTCCAAAGTTAAGGGATTTGTGATCACCCATGGACATGAAGACCATATCGGAGCCCTTCCCTATGTGTTAAAAGAAGTGAATGTTCCGATTTATTCTACAAAGTTGACACTTGCGTTGATCAGTAATAAATTAAAAGAACACAATCTTACGAAATCCACTAAGTTAAAAGAGGTAAAGCATGGACAGGTGATCAATCTGGGGGATTTTGCCATTGAGTTTATCAAGACCAACCACAGTATTCAGGATGCATCTGCCCTGGCAATTTATTCACCGGTAGGAATTGTGGTACACACAGGTGACTTTAAAGTGGATTACACCCCTGTATTTGGTGATGCCATTGACCTTCAGCGTTTTGCTGAGATCGGCAAAAAAGGTGTCCTTGCAGTGATGTGCGATTCCACCAATGCAGAACGTCCGGGCTTCACCATGTCCGAGCGTACTGTGGGACATGTATTTGACAATCTTTTCAATGAATACAAGACTGCACGTATCATCATTGCGACCTTTGCATCCAATGTAGACCGTGTGCAGCAGATCATCAATACAGCTTACCGCTTTGGCCGTAAGGTCGCAGTGGAAGGACGCAGTATGGTAAATGTTATTACCACAGCGGCAGAACTGGGATACCTGCGGATTCCGGATCAGACTCTGATCGAGATCGATCAGGTGAAGAACTATCCTGATGAACAGCTGGTTCTGATCACTACAGGAAGCCAGGGAGAATCCATGGCTGCGCTTTCCCGAATGGCTGCCAATATTCACAAGAAGATCACCATCAAGCCAAACGATGCCATTATTTTCAGTTCCCATCCGATTCCGGGAAATGAGAAAGCTGTATCCAAGGTGATCAATGAGCTTTCCATGAAAGGTGCTAAAGTTATTTTCCAGGATGCACACGTATCCGGACATGCATGTCAGGAAGAGATCAAGCTGATCTATTCCCTTGTAAAGCCCAAATATGCCATCCCGGTACATGGAGAATACCGTCATCTCACAGCGCAGAAGCATGTGGTGGAAGAGCTTGGATATTCCAATGACAATATCTTTATCCTGAAATCCGGAAATGTCCTGGAACTGGATGAAAACAGTGCAGCAGTGACAGGATCTGTCCATACAGGAGCTATTCTGGTAGACGGTCTGGGTGTAGGAGATGTTGGAAATATTGTACTTCGAGACAGACAGCATCTTGCAGAGGATGGAATCATGATCGTTGTCATGACTCTGGAGAGACACAGTAATGTGGTGCTTGCAGGACCGGACATCGTATCCAGAGGATTTGTATATGTAAGAGAATCTGAGGATCTTATGGATCATGCAAGAGAGGTTGTAGAACAGGCACTGGATTCCTGCCTTGAAAGAGGAATCACAGACTGGAGCAAGATCAAGACCAGCGTAAAAGATGCCCTGAGCGATTATGTATGGAAGCGTACCAAGAGAAGCCCGATGATCCTTCCGATCATTATGGAGGCTTAAGGGAGACAGTCATGAATCAACAGATCACAGAGTGTATCGATAATCTTCTGGCTGCTGTACAAAGCAGCCAGGAGTATCATGAATTTATAAAGATCAAAGAAATCCTGGAGCAGGATCCGGAGCTTTTAAGCCGTGTGAATGCTTTCAGAAACAGCAATTTCAAGTTACAGAATGATGCAAACAGAGAGGATCTGTTCCGTGCCACAGAGCAGCTGAACAGAGAATCACGGGAGCTTCGCAGGATTCCACAGGTAAATGCCTATCTTGATGCAGAGCTTGCTTTATGCAAGCTCATGCAGGGAATATGCAAGAAGCTTACAAGTGGAATTGACTTGGACATTCCGGATATGCAGTAGAGCTTTGTGTGAAAAAGCTCTGACAGACAGCTGCACAGCCGGAGAAATGCAGTAAGGAGGAAACATGAGTAATACGAGAAACGTAGTAGGAAAGGCAGGCCTGATCCTGGCAAGCGGGGTGTTCCGCACTGCTTTGTACATCTGTGTCGCAGTGCTGATTTTCTGGGGTGGAAAATCTGCATACCAGTTTGGTTATGATGTATTTAACCAGCAGGCAGTTAGCCCGGGAGACGGACAGGAAGTGACCGTGGTGATCCCGGATGGAGCCTCTACATACGAAGTTGCCAAGATCCTGCAAAGTAAAGGGCTGATCCAGGATGCAAAGGTATTTTTTGTTCAGGAAAAGCTGTCCACCTACAAAGGAAAAATGCAGTCAGGTACCTATCTTCTCAGTACTGCATACACTCCTACACGTATCATGGGGATTTTGGCAGGAGATGAAGAGCAAAGTGGTGTGACTCAGGACAGTTCAGCTGCAACAGGTGCAGCAGTCACAAATACCACAGTAGATGGGACCGCATCTGATACGGCAGCAGAAGGAAGTGCCGATGGTACTTCTGACGCGGCTTCTTCAGATGGTACCCAGGAGGTTGTGGAGCAGTGATCGTAGAAGAAAGAATGCGTACTTACATCAATTCTCTGGATATGGGAAATACTCCGTTTCTTGAGAAACTGGAAAAAGAAGCGCTGGAAGGAAGGATTCCCATTATCCGTAAGGAAATGCAGAGCTTCCTGAAGATGATGCTGGCGGCTATCCGCCCGGGTAAGATCCTGGAAGTAGGAACAGCTGTGGGATTCTCCACTCTTCTTATGTGCGAATATGGACCGGCAGATGTGAGTATCACTACTATCGAAAATTACGAAAAAAGGATTCCTATTGCCCGGGAGAATTTCAGAAAGGCAGGACGGGAATCTCAGATTCAGCTGCTTGAGGGGGATGCCGGAGAGATTCTTGCCGGACTTACCGGACAGTATGACCTGATCTTTATGGATGCTGCCAAAGGGCAGTATATCAACTGGCTGCCTGATGTGCTTCGTCTGATGCATAAGGGCAGCATTCTTATATCAGACAATGTTCTGCAGGAGGGGGATATCATAGAATCCCATTATCTGGTGGAACGGCGAAACCGCACCATTTATAAAAGAATGCGGGAGTATTTGTATGAACTGAAACACAATCCGCTGCTGGAGACTTCCATACTTCCTGTGGGAGATGGAGCAGCTGTCAGTGTAAAGAAAGAGGAGAAACATGCGTAAACCAGAATTATTAGTTCCGGCAAGCAGTCTGGAAGTCTTGAAAATTGCCACAATTTTTGGCGCAGATGCAGTTTACATTGGAGGCGAAGCCTTTGGCCTCCGTGCAAAAGCGCGCAACTTTACAAAAGAAGAGATGGCACAGGGAATCGCATTTGCCCATGAACATGGGGTAAAGGTGTATGTCACAGTGAATATTCTGGCACACAACTATGATCTGGCCGGTGTGCGGGAATATCTGGCAGAGTTAAAAGAACTGGCACCGGATGCCCTGATCATTGCAGATCCCGGAATTTTCACCTATGCGAAGGAAATCTGTCCGGAGATTGAGCGTCACATCAGCACCCAGGCAAACAATACCAACTATGAGACCTACCGTTTCTGGTACAATCTGGGAGCCAAAAGAGTGGTCACAGCAAGAGAACTGTCTCTTGAGGAAATCCGCCAGATCCGGGCAAATATTCCGGATGACATGGAAATCGAGACTTTCATTCATGGTGCCATGTGCATTTCCTATTCCGGAAGATGTCTTCTGAGTAATTTTCTGGTGGGAAGAGATGCCAATCAGGGAGCCTGTACTCATCCTTGCAGATGGAAATATTCCATTGTGGAAGAGTCAAGACCAGGGGAATATATGCCGGTATTTGAGAACGAAAGAGGTACCTACATTTTCAATTCCAAGGATCTTTGTATGATTGAGCATATGGATGATATCCTTACAAGCGGCATTGACAGCCTGAAGATTGAAGGTCGTATGAAAACAGCCCTGTATGTGGCAACAGTAGCCAGAACCTACCGGAAAGCCATTGATGATTATCTGGAAGATCCTGATAAATATCAGCAGAATATGGCCTGGTATCAGGAACAGATTGCTGGCTGCACCTACCGAAAATTTACCACTGGATTTTTCTATGGTAAGCCAGACCATGAAGCTCAGATCTACGACAACAATACCTATGAAAAGGGGTACACCTATCTGGGATTTGCAGAGGCGGTAGATGAGAGAGGCTTGATCCAGATCACTCAGAGAAACAAATTTTCCGTGGGAGAACAGATCGAGATCATGAAGCCGGACGGAGAAAATCGTCTGGTTACTGTTTCGGCTATCTATGATGAGGAGGGCAATTCCGTAGAAAGCGCTCCCCATCCTCAGCAGAAGCTGTTTGTTGATCTGGGCGGCGGTGCTGATGTATACGATATCCTCAGACGAAAAGAATAGGGAAAAAGGCATTTATGGAAAAAGCGTCCGCAGTTTATGCAGGGCGTTTTTTTCAATACGGGAAACATAAGAACGACTGATATGAAGCTGTCGGGCAATTTCCCTTTGTGTCTGTTCTTTTTTTCCGAAAAGACCGAAACGGCAGCAGATCACTTCATATTCCTTCTGATTCAGCACAGATTTCATGGAGGCCAGCACAAGCCTTATATTTTCCCTGGTGGAATAGTCTTCCACCACATCCACAGACGGACCTTCGATCACATCCAGAAGACTGATCTCATTTCCTTCTTTATCAGTCCCAATAGGTTCATACAAAGAAATCTCCCGGGAAAATTTCCTGCGGCTGCGGAACAGCATAAGCAGTTCATTATCAATACACCTGGCTGCATAAGTGGACAGCCGCGCAGTTTTTGCAGGATCAAAGGTGGCGATAGCCTTCATAAGGCCTATGGTGCCGATTGAGATCAGATCATCCAGTTCCACATCTGTTCCCTGATATTTTTTTACCACATGTGCTACAAGCCGCAGATTGCGCTCTATGAGAATACTTTTTGCTTCTGCATCGCCCCTTCGGTACTTCTGAAGATAATGCTGCTCCTCGGCCAGGGTCAAAGGTTTTAAAAAAGTCTTCAAATCGTTACCTCAAAGGGGATTTCCATATAGTTTATGAAAAGAACAGGCTCTAGGTGCTTTGCCACAATATTTTTTTTATTTGCATTGAAATAACGGAGTAAAATCATTATAATAGAAATGCGAAAAAGACATCTTTATAATACGAAAGACGTAAGGTGAACCATTTTGAAAAAAAAGATAGAACAGCTTTTAAACGGAAAGTTTGAATATGAGCAGCCACAGCTTCTCTTTTCCAAGGATAAGCTCACCATGACCATGAAGGCAGGGGAGACCAGGCGAGGAGAGGTATATGTGGGGACAGAGGATAATCACAGGATCCAGGGATATGTGACTTCCTCCAGCCGTCGTATAGTACCGGGAATGGACCGGATCCAGGGGACTACCGTGCGACTTCCCTTTGGTGTGGATGCGGTGGGGCTGACTCCAGGGGACTGTCTGAAAGGCTGGCTTTGCTTTACCACAGATATCGGGGAGCGTCGGCTCCCTTTTGAAATAGAGATCGAAAAAGAAGAGATACGCAGCTTTACCGGTGTTGTAGAGAGCCTTGATGCATTTACAAAGGTTGCAAAAGAGGATTTTAAGGAAGCTTTTCGGATTTTTAATGATAAAAGCTTTCCGCTGATCCTGGAAGGGGAAGATGAGAAAATCCGTACCCTGTATCAGGGACTGTCCAAACAGCCGGTTACGTATCAGCATGTGGAGGAATTTTTGATTGCCTCCGGCAAGAAGAAGCCTGTGTCCATCAGCGCCAAAGAGGTGGGCAAGGAATATTACGAAGTGAAAGAATCTGCCAGAGAATCTTTCTATATCCAGAGGAGCAGCTGGGGACATTTACGCCTGGAAATTGAGACCACAGGAGATTTCCTGGAGGTTTCCCGTAAGGTTGTGACAGATGATGACTTTATCGGAAGTTATTACGAAGTGGATTATCTGATCCGCAAGGAGAAGCTCGGTAAGGGAAACCAGTTTGGAAAGATCACGGTGAAGAGTCCCTATCAGGAGCTGGTATACACTATAGTGGCCTCTACAGGTGGAAAAGTGGAGGTGGACATCCGCAGCAATCAGAAAAAGCATAAGCTGGATCTTTTGCGTGACAGTCTTGACTATCTGTGCCTTCTGGATGCAAAAGAGACTGGAATTTCCGGAGAAGATAATAGCGGGGCAAAGGGCTGGATGGATTTTACCACATGGTCTGCAAGCAGCCATTATATCCTGAACCAGCTTCATCAGAATGGCTGCGATTATCCGGAGTACCAGATGTATGAGGCACTTCTTCTCTATCAGGAGGGACATGAGAGTGAAGCCAGAAAACTTCTGGCAGGATATCAGGACAAATCCTTTACAAGAGATGATCTGGAATTTGCAGGAATTTATCTGTATCTGTGTGTCCTTACCGGTTTATACAGGGACAAGGTCCATGCGGTTTCCAGGATCCACAATTTCTATATGCAAAAAAGTGACAGCTTTATTCTGCTGTGGATTCTTCTGAAGCTGGATCCGGCATATAAGGAGACTCCGTCCAAGGCACTGTTTGTTCTGGAAGAGCAGTTTGAAAAAGGCTGCAGGAGCCCGTTTTTATATCTGGAAGCGTGGAAGATCATCTGTAAAGATATGACATTGCTCCACAGGCTGAACAGCTTCTGGGGACAGGTATTCTGGTTTGCATCCAGAAAGAATCTGCTCACCGAAGAGCTTGTGATGCGGCTTTCCTACCTTTCCGGTTACGAGAAAGGTTACAATGAGAGCATTTACCGCTCTCTGGCAAAGGGCTATGAGCTTTTTCCGGCAGAGGATACCCTTCAGGCTATCTGCAAGTATGTGATGAAGGGAAACCCAAGAAAGACCGAATATTTTCGCTGGTTTTCCCTTGCAGTGGAGCGCGGACTACGCCTGACCAGGCTTTATGAATATTATGTGGAGACTATGGACACTTCTGTGAGAATTGAGCTTCCCAAGGCTCTTCTTATGTATTTTACATATAACAGTGATTCCATCAGTGACTCCAAGAGAGCCTTCATCTATTCCTGCATCATTGCAAACAAGGAAAAAGAGCCTGCTGCCTATGAGCGCTACATGCAGAGTATGCAGCAGTTTGCAAAGGAAAAACTGGCAGAGGGCAAAATGAACGAGAATTATGCTGTGCTGTATCAGGAATTCCTTATGGATCCAAAAACCAGTGCTGCAGGGGAAGCCATCTCCCAGAAGATGTTTACAGACAGGCTGTATTTTGATGATAAAAAGATCCGCTATGTGATCGTGCGCCACAGCCAGATGGAGCTGGAAGAAATCTACACCTGCGTACAAGGCGTGGCATATCCGAGAATTTACACAGAAGATGCGGCAATCCTTTTCCAGGACGGGCAGCAGAGACGCTACAGCGCCACTGTGGATTACAGCCTGAAAAAGCTTCTGGATGAGGGAGAAAAAGCAGAAGCTGTGTTGAAAATGGGTGTGACAGAGCCTGGCGTGATGCTCCATTACTGCGAGACCCATGAACTGAACCGTGATGATCTGGAGATTTTCCAGAAACTGGTACTGTCAGACGCTTTCTGTTCAGATTACAAGAGAAAAGTCCGAAGCAAGATCCTGGATTATTACAGTGAGCATGTATACGGCGAGGATCTGGACCAGTATCTGAAAAAGATGGACTACCGGGAGTATGCCCGTGTGGACAAAGAGAAGCTTCTGTCTGTGATGATCAGCAGAGGATTGTTTCCCCAGGCTCTTGCCATTGTGGAGGAATTTGGCTTTGAGGGTGTTGCAAAATCTGACCTTCTGAAGCTTACCAGCCGTATGATCATCCGCTGTGATATGGCAGAGGATGAGGAACTCCTGGCCCTGGCATCAGATGTATACAGAAGCGGTCTTTATGATGAAGTGATTCTGCAATATCTGATGAAATATCGTTTTGGCCCGGTAGATGAGATCTTTTCCATCTGGAAAAGTGCCTCCGGCTTTGAGATGGATACCTATGATCTGGAAGAGCGGATCCTTCAGCTTCTGATGTTTACCTGTGATTATCGCAAAGAAGGGGAAAAGGTGCTGGAAGAGTACATCCGCCATTCAGGACGGGAATGGGTGGTAAGTGGCTACCTCACTCATGTATCTTACGGGATTTTTGTAAAAGAATTTACCATGAGTCCTTTTGTGAAAAACTGTCTGTTGAATGCATACATGCAGAAATGGCCGGTAAATCAGGTATGCCATCTGGCATTGTTTAAAGAACTTTCCAAAGAAAAGAGCAAAAAAGAGGCTTTGCTTTCCATAGAAAAAGATCTGTTGAAGAAATGTGTGGAAAAAGAGATGGTATTCTCCTTCTTTCACAGGCTGTCACCGGAGCTTCTGGGACCCTATCAGCTGGATGATAAGACCTGTGTGGAATACCACGGAGCTCCTGACGCAAAGGTTACCCTTGTGTATGCGTTGGATACAGGCCTTGGCAGAAAACCGGAATATAAGACAGAACCTCTTCGAAATGTCTATGAAGGAATCTTTACCAAGACCTTTACCCTGTTTTACGGGGAGACTCTTTCCTATCATTTTTGTGAAGAGAGAAAAGGCGAAAAGAAAGAAACACCAGAGCGTGTGCTGAGTATGAGCAAAGTGGAAGGGACACCTTTTGGCAAATATCAGATGATCAATCAGATTTTGTCAGCACGGAAGCTGGATAAGGATGAAGAAGTGGCATCCAGACTGAAACAGTATCTCCACCAGGAGAAATATGTGAAAGAAATGTTTGCCATTGCGAAAGAGGACTAAAGTATGAACGAAATTCGTGATTTGATCATTGGAATTGATTTTGGGGAGAAGACTTCTCAAATCTGTTATTATGACCGAAAGGCCGGGGAACCTCGCTCTGTGTCTATGAAGATCGGTTCAGAAGAGTTTGAAGCACCTACCTGCATCTGCAAAAGAACAGAGCAAAACGACTATACCATAGGTCTGGAAGCTGTGTATTTTGCAAGGGAAAAAGGTGGCATAGCTATTGACAATCTTTACCAGGTATGCCAGAAAGAAGAAAATGTCCGGATCGCAGGGGAGGAAAAAGCCCCCTGGGAGCTTCTGGCTGTTTTCTTTAAAGGGCTGCTGAAATTCCTGGGAATTACAGACATTGTAAAAAATACCTGCTGTCTGGTGGTGACAAGCCCGGCTTTTAATGCCGTACAGGTGCGAAATGTGGAAAAAGCCTGTGAATCCATTGGATTTGGGGAGAAGCAGTACATGATGATGGATTATGGGGAAAGCTTCTACTATTACGCCCTCACCCAGAAAAGAGAGACCTGGAACCGGAGTGTAGGCTGGTATGCATTTGAGGAAGAACAGGTAGTTTTTCGTAAAATGAGCCTGAATGGGGGAACAAGACCGATTCTTGTGAAGCTGGAAGATCCCCGTTTTATGGAATTTCCGCAGATGGAAGGACAGGAACAGGATTCCGGAGTCTATGAAAAGGAGCTGGATCAGGCTTTTTACAGCTTTATTCAGGAAACCCTTGGAAATGAGCTTTATTCCAGCATTCAGATCACAGGAAAGGGCTTTGACCCCAGATGGGCAAAGAAATCTGTTGCCCACCTTTGCATGCAGAAGCGAAAGGTTTTCTACGGCAACAATCTTTTTGCTAAAGGTGCCTGTGCAGCTGGAAAAGAGAAAAAAGAAGATAAGAATCTGAAAGGCTATCGCTACATGAGTCCGGCCCTGGTGTTAAAAGACGTGGGAATGGATATGCGTGTAATGGGGGCTCCGGCCTATTATCCACTGATCGAAGCCGGAAAGAACTGGTATGAATGCAAGTCCCAGTGCGAGATGATCCTGGACGACACAAGTGATCTGATCTTTGTGGTAGGTACTTATGGAGAAAAGCAGAAGAAAAAGGTGGTAATGAGCCTTCCGGGGCTTCCACAGCGTCCAAATAAGACTACACGATTGTCTTTGTCTTTGTCCTATACATCGCAGGAAAAATGCGAAGTGGTTGTAAAAGATCTGGGATTTGGAGATATGTTCCCGTCAAGCGGGAAGGTGTGGACGGAACTGGTGAAGTGGTAAAGGAGAACAGAGCATGAGCGGATATATTTTATGTCAGACCAAAAAGGCAGAGGTGCCTTATTACATTGAAAATATCAGTACCAATATCTATTCTCTGGAAGAGCTTTGCTATTATCTGTATCACAATCTGTACCTGGTGGATTCTTCTGTGATCAATGAAAATCTTTGTGTGTGGATCAGTGAGCAGCTGGAGCTTCCAAGACTTGCAGCGAAGATCCGGCCCCATCTTGGCAAATTTGCCAGTGCAGAGGATGTGTTGTACCCTATTTTCAAGGAGATCAATTATCTTACTTACGAGGAACTAAAAGCCCTGAACGTGCGGCTTGCCAAGTGGGATCAGGAGGCTCCCGTGCTTCGGGAAAAGAGAAAAGGGGATGCCCTTGTGGAAAACCGGATGTACGTCAACGCTATCCGTGTATATCAGAAGCTTCTGAAAAGGGAAAATCTGGATCAGGCAAAACAGGGACTTACCATGAGCATATGGCATAATCTGGGTTGTGCCTACAGCTATCTGTTCCAGATGGAAAAAGCCATGGAGTGCTTCTGGGAAGCCTTTCTCACAGAGGGACGGGAGGAGGAGCTGATCTGTTATCTGCTGGCCTTTCGCAGTGTGAAAAAGCCGGAAGAATACCAGAAGAAGCTTGTGGAACTGAAAGTCACAGAGGAAGTAAAAGAAGAGTTAAAAAACAGACTGGATGCTTTTTCAAAGATAAAAGAAGCTCCCGTGGGAGCCAGAAAGACAGATGAAATACTGGAGAAGCTTACCAGAGAATATCACAGAAGCACAGGCTCATGAGTCTGTGCTTCTGGTTTTTCGTGCTAAGAAAAAAGAATTGCTTGACAGAAAATCACTTGTATGCTACCATGCTTTTACATGGTAGAGTGACTACGTGATAAAACGAAGAAGAATTCCGGGAGGATTTATATTATGAAAAAAAGAATGTTTGCAATTCTTATGACAGCGATCATGGCAGCTGGTGTATGCTCAGGCGTAACCGTATATGCAGGCATTGAGGACAAGACCCTGACAGTTGGTTTTGATGCTGAGTATCCGCCTTTTGGATATATGGATGAGAATGGAGAGTATGTAGGATTTGACCTGGATGTGGCACAGAAGGTATGTGACAATCTTGGCTGGGAACTGGTGAAAAAGCCGATCAACTGGGATTCCAAGGATATGGAACTGAATTCCGGAAACATTGACTGTATCTGGAATGGATTTACCATCAACGGACGTGAGGATGACTACACATGGTCTGATCCATACCTGAATAATGAGCAGGTTATGGTAGTTGCAGCAGATTCCGGTATTGAGACATTGGCAGACCTGGCCGGCAAGAACGTGGTAGTACAGGCCGCTTCCGCAGCACTGGATGCTTTAAACAGTGAGGATAATAAAGAACTGACAGACAGTTTTGGATCTCTCACAGAGAATCCGGATTACAATACCGCATTTATGAATATCGACTCCGGTGCAGCAGATGCAGTTGCAGTAGATATCGGGGTTGCCAAATATCAGCTTTCTCAGAGAGAAGAAGGAAAATATGTTATTCTTGACGAGCCGATCCAGAGCGAGCAGTACGGCATCGGATTTGCAAAGGGAAATGAAGAACTTCGGGATACTGTATGGGCAGAGGTTATGAAGCTTTACGATGCAGGCGAGATCGATAAGCTGGCAGAGCAGTACGAAGTGGCTGATATGCTTTGCCTGGGAGATGCACAGGAAAGCGCAGATGAGGCTGACACAGAAGATACAGAGACAGCAGATGGCGCAGAGGCAGAGGCTGAGGACACTGAAGCAGCAGATACAGAAGAATAACTTAAAAGAAAACATTTGAAGTCCGAGTCAGATGCCCGTGAGGCATAGAACATTGGCAGGAAAGCATTATTACATCAGAAAAAGCAGAAAAGAGGGTACCCTGGCGCACCCTCTTTTCTTTCATGAACGGATAACAGGAGGAAATCATAGATTATGAATTTTAGTGTTATGTTAGGACAGCTGGCAAAGGGAATGACCGTGACTACGGAAATTTTCTTTGTAACCCTTATTTTTTCCCTTCCCCTGGGCCTTCTGGTCTGTTGGGGGAAAATGTCAAAGATCCCGGTGATCCGCTGGATCATCTCCGCCTATATTTCCATCATGCGTGGAACGCCTCTGATGCTTCAGCTGATGGTAGTATATTTTGGTCCGTATTTTATTTTTGGAATCCGCATTTCCATGGGGTACAGCCTGATCGCAGTATTTATTGCATTTGCTATCAATTACGCCGCTTATTTTGCAGAGATTTACCGTGGAGGAATCGAATCCATGCCGGCAGGACAGTATGAGGCTGCCAGAATTTTAGGATATTCCAAAGCGCAGACTTTCTTTCGCATTATCCTGCCACAGGTGATCAAAAGGATTCTTCCATCTATTACCAATGAAGTTATCACCCTTGTAAAGGATACCTCCCTTGCCTTTGTTGTGGCAGTGGCAGAGATGTTTACCATTGCCAAGCAGATCGCAAGCTCCCAGACCACCATGGTGCCATTTGTAGTTGCGGCTGTATTTTATTACATATTTAATCTGATCGTGGCAATGGTCATGGATAAAGTGGAAAAGAAATTAAACTATTACCGATAAAAGAAGCCTTGCAAATGGCAGAATGGAGATTTTATGAAGTTATTTGAAATGAAACATATCAAAAAAAGCTTCGGATCCTTAGACGTGCTTCGGGACATTTCCCTGGAGGTAGACAAAGGAGAGGTGCTAAGTATCATAGGGCCGTCCGGCTCCGGCAAATCTACTTTGCTTCGCTGTGCCACAGGCCTTGAGACGCCGGATTCCGGAGAAATCATTAAAAATGGAAAGATCGGCCTGGTTTTCCAGAATTTCAATCTGTTTCCCCACTTTTCCGTGCTGAAAAATATTACAGATGCCCCTATTAAAGTGCAGAAAAGAGACAAAAAAGAGGTTTACCAGCAGGCCAGGGAATTACTTAAGAAAATGGGCCTTTCTGATAAGGAAAAATATTATCCTTACCAGCTTTCCGGTGGACAGCAGCAGCGTGTTTCCATCGCAAGAGCCCTGTGTATGAATCCGGATATCCTGTTTTTTGACGAGCCGACCTCAGCGCTTGATCCGGAGCTGACAGGAGAAATCCTGAAGGTTATCAAGGATCTGGCAGCAGAGCATATCACCATGGTGATCGTTACCCATGAGATGAGCTTTGCCAGGGATATTTCAGACCGCATTATTTTTATGGATGATGGACTGATCGCAGTGGAAGGAACTCCGGAAGAGGTATTTTCCTCAGATCACGTGAGAATGAAGGAATTCCTGGGGAAATTCCATCAGGGGCTTGCTTAAAAACGATGGATGTTATATAATCCCCTTGTATGCGGGAAAATGTGTTCCGCATTATACACGGCAGATCCGTTTAAATAGAAGAAACAGGAGAGAGAAAATGAGTACAGACAGATACACAAGCCCATTGTCTGAGCGTTACGCCAGCAGGGAAATGCAGTACATTTTTTCACAGGATATGAAATTCCGCACCTGGAGAAGACTCTGGATCGCTCTGGCAGAGACAGAGAAAGAGCTTGGACTGAATATTACCCAGGAACAGATCGACGAGCTGAAGGCTCATGTAGATGACATCAATTATGATGTTGCCAAAGCACGTGAGAAAGAAGTACGCCATGATGTTATGTCCCATGTATATGCCTACGGTGTACAGTGCCCCAAGGCAAAAGGAATCATCCATCTGGGAGCTACATCCTGTTATGTGGGAGACAATACAGATATCATTGTTATGACAGAAGCGCTGAAGCTGGTTCGCAAAAAGCTGGTGAACGTGATCTTTGAACTGTCCAAATTTGCGGACAAGTATAAAGATCAGCCAACTCTTGCATTTACACATTTTCAGCCTGCACAGCCTACTACAGTAGGAAAGCGTGCCACCTTATGGACACAGGAATTTCTCATGGATCTGGAGGATCTGGAGTATGTTCTTAGTACCATCAAGCTTCTGGGTTCCAAGGGAACTACAGGAACACAGGCAAGCTTTCTGGAGCTGTTTGATGGAGATCAGGAGACCATTGACAAGATCGATCCAATGATCGCTGCCAAGATGGGCTTCAAGGAATGCTATCCGGTATCCGGACAGACTTATTCCCGTAAAGTTGACACAAGAGTAGCTAATATCCTTGCCGGAATCGCAGCAAGTGCCCACAAGATGTCAAATGACATCCGTCTTCTTCAGCATCTGAAGGAAGTGGAAGAGCCATTTGAGAAATCCCAGATCGGATCTTCTGCTATGGCATATAAGCGAAATCCTATGAGAAGTGAGCGTATCGCCTCTCTTTCCAGATATGTAATGGTAGATGCCCTGAATCCGGCCATCACATCTGCAACCCAGTGGTTTGAGAGAACTCTGGACGATTCTGCAAACAAGCGTCTTTCCATTCCGGAAGGATTCCTTGCAATTGACGGTATTCTGGATCTTTGCCTGAATGTGGTAGACGGCCTTGTGGTATATCCGAAGGTAATCGAGAAACATATGATGGCTGAGCTGCCATTTATGGCAACTGAGAATATTATGATGGATGCGGTAAAGGCAGGTGGAGACCGACAGGAGCTTCATGAGCGCATCCGTGAGCTTTCCATGGAAGCAGGAAAGAATGTCAAGGTAGAGGGTAAGGATAACAACCTTCTTGAGCTGATCGCAGCCGACCCTGCATTCAATCTGACCCTGGAAGAACTTCAGAAAACCATGGATCCCAAGAAATATGTGGGACGTGCCAAGGTGCAGACTGAGGCATTTCTTGCCAAGGTGGTACAGCCGGTTCTGGACGGACATAAAGAGATGCTGGGAATGACAGCGGAGATTAACGTTTGATAATTGTAAAACATTTCGATCAGACACAGGAGGAAGTTGAGTTATGATCAAAGCAGTAGTTGGAGCAAACTGGGGAGATGAAGGAAAAGGTAAAATTACCGACATGCTTGCCGAGAAAGCAGATATCATCGTCAGATTCCAGGGTGGTGCAAATGCAGGACATACTATCGTAAACGATTATGGTAAGTTCGCACTTCACACTCTGCCGTCAGGCGTATTCTACGGACACACCACAAGTGTGATCGGCAACGGTGTTGCACTGAATATCCCTGTATTTTTTAAAGAATATAATGAAGTAGTCAGCAAAGGGGTTCCGGCGCCGAAGATCCTGATCTCTGACAGAGCACAGATCGTGATGCCATATCACATTCTGTTTGACCAGTATGAGGAAGAGCGTCTGGGCGGCAAGTCCTTTGGTTCCACCAAATCCGGTATCGCACCTTTCTATTCTGATAAATATGCGAAGATCGGTTTCCAGGTAAATGAGCTTTTTGACGAAGACCGTCTGAAAGAAAAGCTGGCAAGTGTATGTGAGACCAAGAATGTTCTTCTGGAGCATTTATACCACAAACCTCTTCTGAATGTGGATGAAATTTTTGCAGAGCTGATGGAATATAAGAAAATGGTTGAGCCATATGTATGTGATGTTTCCCTGTACCTGAACAATGCACTGAAAGAGGGCAAGGAGATCCTTCTTGAGGGACAGCTTGGTACTCTGAAAGACCCGGATCATGGTATTTATCCAATGGTTACTTCTTCTTCCACACTGGCTGCTTACGGTGCCATCGGAGCAGGTGTACCACCATATGAGATCAAGCAGATCGTAGTTGTAAGCAAGGCTTATTCAAGTGCAGTAGGAGCTGGAGCTTTTGTTTCCGAGATTTTCGGAGAAGAGGCAGATGAGCTGAGAAGACGTGGCGGTGACGGCGGAGAGTACGGCGCTACCACAGGACGTCCGAGACGTATGGGCTGGTATGACTGTGTTGCATCCAAATATGGCTGCCGTCTCCAGGGTGCTACAGATGTGGCATTTACTGTACTTGACGTACTTGGCTATCTGGATGAGATTCCGGTTTGTGTTGCTTACGATATCGACGGAGAGATCACAACAGAGTTCCCAACCACAGCGAAGCTGGAAAAGGCAAAACCGGTTATCGAGACACTTCCGGGATGGAAATGTGACATCCGTGGAATCAAGAACTATGAGGATCTTCCGGAGAACTGCAGAAAATACATCGAGTTCATCGAGGAGAAGATCGGTTATCCGATCACCATGGTTTCCAACGGACCTGGAAGAAACGATATCATTTACAGAAATAAATAAGCAAATACAGGCATCTGTCTGTGAAATAAATGACAAAACTGCGCCGGAGGATTTTCTCCGGCGTGTGTTGTATGAGAAGAAATGTGATAGAAACGTGTTGCCGGAACATATTGCGGTGAAAGAGCGTTTTTTTGTAAGGGAACTTTGAAAGGAAATTTAGATGAAAAATTTGAAACGTGCAGCTGCCATTCTTGGTGTGGTCGTGCTTCTGGTGGTCTGCTGTCTGCCTATGATCTTTGCCTTTGGCAGTGGAGAGAATTCCCAGGGGAATTTTAAGGCAGCAGTGGGCATGGTGATCCTGGTGCCGGTGCTGGCCTATGTTTTTCTTATGGTTTACAAGCTCCTGAAGAAAGAAAATAAGGAGGTAGAGGGCGAAGTGAAAAATATTATTTTTGATGTGGGACAGGTTCTGGTGACCTACGACTGGGAAAGCTATCTGAAGAGCTTCCATTTTCCAAAGGAAGAGTACGATCTGATGGCCGAAAAGGTATTCAAAAGCCAGATCTGGAATGAAAGAGACAGAGGACTTTATGAGGAAGAGGAATATGTAAGACAGTTTAAAGAATCCCTTCCAGCTGAATATGAGGAAGATTTAAAAGAGGTCCTTGCAAAAAGCGAAGGGACTATTACCACCAAGGACTATGCAAAGACCTGGACCGATTATCTGAAAAGCCAGGGATACCGCCTGTATATCCTTTCTAACTACTGCCAGTACACCCTGGATCGCACCAGGGAAACGAAGATGCCATTTCTGAAAAATATGGATGGAGTGATCTTTTCCTGTGAGGTAAAGGAAATCAAGCCGGAACCGGAAATCTATAAGATCCTGCTTTCCAGATATGGATTAAAGCCGGAAGAAAGCGTATTCCTGGACGACCGTCCGGAGAATTGTGAAGCTGCCAGAAAGCTGGGCATCCATGCCATCGAATTCCATGATCTGAAGCAGGCAGCTGGGGAACTTGAAAAGCTGGGAGTGAAATAAAA
>CAKRRX010000024.1 GCA_934394595.1 uncultured Blautia sp.
AAAAGAACAGTTAATTTGACAAACCTCATGGAAAAAAGTAAAATGAACAAAACTGTTTATGGAAAAAAGTTCAAAGAGAAATGAGGTTGGAGCGAAAATGAATACATGGGAAGCAAATGTTCGCAAAGTGGTACCGTATACACCGGGGGAGCAGCCAAATGAGCCGGAAATGATAAAACTGAATACCAATGAAAATCCTTATCCGCCGGCTCCGGGAGTACAAAAAGTATTGCAGGAACTAAAAACAGATAGTTTGAGGCTGTATCCGGATCCTGCTGTAAAGGATCTGGTACACGCCATTGCACGAAATTACGGGCTGGCAGATGAGCAGGTGTTTGTGGGTGTAGGTTCAGATGATGTACTGGCTATGAGCTTTCTTACCTTTTTTAATTCAAAGAAACCGATTCTGTTTCCGGATATCACCTATTCTTTTTATGATGTGTGGGCAGATCTGTTTCGCATTCCTTATGAATGCAAAGCTCTGGATGAGAATTTCTGTATCCGTAAAGAGGATTATTTCGGGGAAAACGGTGGAATCATTTTCCCAAATCCCAATGCACCTACAGGAGTGGAGCTGCCACAGCAGGATATTGAGGAGATCCTGAAGCACAACCGGGATGTGATCGTGATCGTAGATGAGGCTTATGTGGATTTTGGCGGACACAGTGCGCTTGAGTTGATCGAAAAATATGACAATCTCCTTGTGGTACAGACCTTTTCCAAGTCCCGCTCCATGGCTGGCATGCGGATCGGTTTTGCATGTGCAGATCCTAAGCTGATCAAATATCTCAATGATGTAAAGTATTCTTTTAATTCCTACACAATGGACAGAACCACCATTGCTACAGGGGTGGCTGCCATGGAGGATCAGGCATATTTTCAGAAGACCTGTGAACAGATCATTTCCACACGTGAGTGGACAAAGAAGGAACTGGAAAAGCTTGGCTTTACGTTCCCGGATTCCAGGACGAATTTCATTTTTGCATCTCACAGAAGCTGCCCTGCAAAGGAGCTGTTTGAGGCTCTCAGAGGGAAACATATTTATGTAAGATATTTCCCGAAGCCGGGGATTGACAACTATCTGCGTATTACCATAGGAACACAGGAAGAGATGAGACAGCTGATCTGTTTTCTGAAAGAGTATCTGGCAAAGAGAAATTGACAGGGAGAGCATAGATGAAAGCTACGAAATTAATAAAAAAGAGTGCATTGTGCCTGCTTCTGGCAGAAGCTCTCTTTTTTACGGAACTTCCGGTTCTGGCAGAAAGTCCGGTACAGTCGGACAATACCTGGGAAAGCGATGAAGAGGAGCAAAGCGGATGGGAGTCCGAAAATGAAGAGCTTCAGCCCCAGGATGGCTTCTCTGATGACGCAGGAGCGGACAGCATAGAGTTTGAAAGTCTGGAAGAGAATTTTGATCAGACAGAAGAACTTCAATCCCAGGATCTAAATGAGCTGACCCAGGAGGAACTCGAAGCTCAGTTGGCGCCGATCCGGCAGCTGCAGCCTGGCAGCTATGTGGACCCGCCGGAGGGAAATGGAAGTGGTGAGATCGCAAGCTATGGGGCAAGAGCCGTCTCTTATCCGGCAAAATTTGATCCCAGAAGCAGCCTTGGCCTTGCAGTGCGTAACCAGAAACCATCTAATATGTGCTGGGCATATACACTGGCGACCAATCTGGAAATCTCTTTTTTAAGAGCAGGCGCAGGGCTATTTGACCTGTCGGAAGAACATCTGGCTTATTTTTTTGCACACCGCACAGATGATCCTCTTGGGAATACCCCAAATGACAGAAACAATGTAGGCCATTCCTACCGGGAAGGCGGCAATCAGACTCTGGCAACGCTTTTCTTAAGCAGCTGGAGCGGTATGGCTCTGGAATCAGAGGTTCCTTATGAGACAAACGCAGATCACACTCTGGATTCCAATCAGACACCTGCTGCAAGTACCGCCTATCATACAGCTGCCTATCTGGAAAATGCTGCGTTTTCCACTTATTCTGTGAATAATATCAAGGAACTGATCACAGAATATGGCTCAGTGTCCCTATCCTTTGGCATGTATGACAGCTATTACAATCCTTACACGTATGCATACAGTTATCCAAACAGCGCAGGGGTAAATCATGCAGTTACCTTGATCGGCTGGGATGACAGTTTTTCAAAGAACAACTTTAATGAAGTATGCGGCGTGTCTGCAGATGGAGCCTGGATTGCCAGAAACAGCTGGGGAGACAGCTGGGGCGATGGGGGATATTTTTATATCTCTTACGAAAATAAATCCAACTACAATATTGTTGCGGCAGAAGCGATTACCAGTCCAAAGTACAAAAATAATTACTTTTATGATGGTTCCTGTGCTCTGAGCAAGCTGAAGCTGTATCCTTCTGGCAGCGGTAAGATTTCATCCGTAGCCAATGTATTTGAGGCGAATGCCGGCAATGGAAAAGGGGAAGCAATAGGAGAGGTGGTTCTGGAAACCTATACAGATGGCGGAAACTATGGAATTCAGATTTATACCAATCTGGAGGATAAAGACGATCCTACAAGCGGAACACCGGCTTATTCCACACCAGTACAGTTTTATCAGGAGCATGCGGGAATCTCTACTGTTTCCGTACCTGAGGTATCCCTGCTTGGCGGAACCCTGTATTCGGTTGTGGTGACCAATATGGGCTCTGGCACAGTGGAGTACCTTTGCGAAACCAACAGCTCCTATGACTGGGTGAGCTTTCAGGCAGATTTGAAAGAAAAACAGAGCTTTTGCTATCATGAGAAAAATGGATGGACGGATTTTGCAAAAACAAGCCCAAGTGCCTGTGCAAGGATCAAAGCCCATACCAGGACGCTGGATAGCGCTTTGGCTGTAGGAAAGCCTTCTTCTTTGAAGGGGACTGTCAAGGCTTACAATGAGGTTACCCTTACGTGGGAAACGGTATCTGGGGCAACAGGATATCAGATTTATCGAAAGGCAGGTAGTGGAAAATATACAAAAGTAGGTACTGTTTCCTGGGATAAGACCTCTTTTTCCGATAAAAACGTAGTCACCGGGACTTCCTACACGTATCGGATCAGGGCTTATGCCATGGTAAACGGCACTGCAAATTATTCCGGCTATTCGTCAGCAGTGACGGCAAAACCGGTATTGTCTGTTCCGAAGGTATCGGTAAGTGTGTCCCCAGGCGGATATAACACTGTGAAGTGGACCAAAACAGCAGGAGCCACAGGATATCTGGTGTACCGTAAAAGCGGCAAAAGCTGGACGAAGCTGAAAACAGTGAAGGGTGCTGTTACCTATAAGGATGCTCAGATTTCGTCTAATACAGTGTATGAGTATATGGTGCGTGCTTATCGTACTGTGAATAAAAAGGTCATCAAAAGCAGCTATAAGTCCAGCGGAAAATATAAATCCGCACCTGCCAGACAGGCAGTAAGCTCTGTGACAAATGTAAAAACAGGCCTGAAGCTCAGATGGAAAGCACAGAAAAAATGTGATGGATATTATATTTACAGAAAAACAGGAAGCGGAAGCTATAAGCGGGTAAAGACCTTGAAAAAAGGTTCTTCTTCCAGCTGGACAGATCGGAAAACGGTCAAAGGGAAGAAGTACCGCTATCGTATCATGGCCTATGTAAAGGAACCTGACGGGACAGTGATAAAGGGAAGATACAGAACCTCATCTGCAGTGACGCGGACAAAATAGTAATAACAGAGATCATGTAGAAAAGGAAGCTCTTCAGAGGAGCTTCCTTTTTAACATTTCCGGGTTGGATGAATATTTCAGGGCGGTTTCTTTTGTGATACGCTGCTGTCTGTAAAGCTCCAACAGGCTGGTATCCATGGAGCGCATGTCTGCCTGGGAGGAAGAGGCGATCACACCGTCGATCTGGTAGATCTTGTTATCACGGATCATATTGCGGATGGCTGGGGTGAGGTGCATGATCTCAAAGACCGGGATATTGTGGCCGTCCACATCTGGCACCAGCTGCTGGGAAATGACGGTCTGCAGTACCATGGAGAGCTGAACAGCAATCTGGTGCTGTTGATTGGGCTCAAAGACGTCCATGATACGGTTTATGGTATTGGCTGCACCTGTGGTATGAAGGCTGGAGAGAATCAGATGGCCTGTCTCAGCTGCTGTCATGGCAGTCTGGATAGTTTCATGATCCCGCATTTCTCCAAGAAGGATCACATCCGGGCTCTGACGGAGGGTGGCACGCAGGGAAACCAGATAATTGGCAGTATCGGTGCAGATCTCCCGCTGGCTTACGATGCATTTGTCATGTCTGTGCAGGTATTCCAGAGGATCTTCCAGGGTGATGATATGCCCTTCCCTGCTGTGGTTGATCCGGTCAATGATACAGGCCATGGTAGTGGATTTTCCGCTTCCGGCAGGACCTGTGATCAGTACCATACCCTTGGTAAGCTCTGCGGCATCCATAACTGCAGGTGGAATATGCAGATCTCCTGGATCCGGCAGATCAAAAGAGATGATACGGATCACAGCTGCCAGAGAACCTCTTTGACGGTATGTATTTACACGGAAACGGGAAAGCCCTGAAATTGCCATGGAAAAATCATCATCTCCGCTTTCCAGCATAGGCTGAATATTTCGGTCATGGGCGAGGCTGTAAAGAATCCGTATGATCTCATCTGTTTCCGGAGGCATGAGGCGTTGTTCAAAACCCTCAAGGGTACAGAGTTTTCCATCTATTTTTACTGAGAGAGGACGGCCTGCGATCACAAAAATATCGGAAGCATGTTTTTGTGTGGCAAGCTCCAGAAATGCTCTTACTTTTTCTTCCATAATCATTTTTCTCCTTTATAAACAGACTGGCTGGTATCCGGATTCCAGTCTGAAGTGACGGTAGTATTCCAGGTAAGGATACGCACTGGACTGCTCTCTTTTTCCTGAGGAGCCTCTATAAGAAAGGTTACCAGAAGGCTCTGGGTCTGGGAAAAGGAGGACAAGTACTGAACTGTATGTTTCTTCGGATCCCATGTAGCTCCCTGGATATTATCAAAATATTGTGCTGCCATGGCATAAAATTTTTCGGTGTCTTCTGCCTGCATTTGGAATGCTTTCAGATTTTTTACAGTATCTGTGTAAAAGTCAGTGGCAGCAGAACAGCTTTCGTAGTAGGCGCTGGTCTGTTCCAGGGCAAGCCGGCTGGCACTGAGGTCCTGCCTGGAGGTGCCATATCCCAGAAGGGAAAGTGTGACAAGCATCAGCACGGCAAAGATCAGAAAAAGAGATGGAATGCCGGTTGCGGAAAAAAGGCTCTGACGTTCTCTCATGAGATCACCTCCCCGGAAACAGAAAGAACGGGAAAACAGATGGTCTGCTGATAGAGAGAAGCTCCTGAGGAAATTTCCTGAAACAGAAGTTCTGCAGATTTTTGGCTTTTAGTAAGGGAGAAGGTCAGGGTCAGCTGATAAACCGCCTGTTCCTGTGAAACGCTTTCCCATTTTTTGTCAAAGTAACAGGAAATAGTATCCTCTGAAACTACGCCATCTGGAAATAAAACCAGGAAATCCTCTGAACGTCCCTGGCTGCCCTCCAGCACTTCTCCGATGGAGGTGGTAAGCTCCTGGATATGGTCATATTCCCGTGCCTTTTGACGGGACTGATAGGAGGCAGCAAACAACCGCACGCAGATGCCGCAGGTCAGGCCAAGAAAAAGCAGCACAAAGATCATTTCCATAAGAAAGAGTCCGGATTTTGAATGTGTGGTGAAATTTTTCATGGAAATCTCCATTCCGCCGCCTTTCAGTTGGCGGCACAAATAGTAATGAAAGTATTACGACTCTCTACACTAAGCTCCTTTTACGGTATGGATGGATCAGAAGAGGGAACTCCGGGATGAAGCCAGAAGCTGGAAACTGTTCCTTCCTGGTCGGTAAGTGAGATTTTGTAAAAGCTGTTATTTACTGTGTCTACGGTAAAATCAGAAAGCTCTGCCAGTGAGGTACCCATGGAGAGATCTGCACCGGAATCTGCTGCTGTAAACAGCTCCTTCAGGTGATCCTCATAAAGATAGATGTAGGTAAAATAGTCTTTTCCCTCAATGTCCTCGCAAAAACATAATGCTGTAGTTCCCTGAAATTCCTTTACAGAGATGCTGTCAGTCTGGTCATGCTGTCGGAATTTTGTGGTGATGTAGGAAGCTGCTGTGTAGAGATTATTGCCGGTATCCAGTCCTCGCACAGAGGCCTGGTAGCTGCCTGCGCCAAATAACAGCATAAAAAGCAGAAAAAGTATAAAAAGGGCAAACAGCAGCAGAGCTGCCAGTGAATCAATGCTATGTCTGTGGGAAAAGGAAGGGTTCATGACTGGCCTCCTTTTTTTGCCTTCAAAGGCAGTACACTGATGGATGGCAGAAGATTGGAACCATTTGGAATATATTCTACCACAAATTTTTCCGTATCGTAAGTAATGTGGTAATCCGTTAACAGTTCAGACAAGCTCTGGGGATATTGTCCGGTAAGGGCATAGGTGCGTATGGCACCGCCCTCAAGAGCCTGGGTAAGGGTGGTTTGCTCTTTTTCCAGAGAATCTGTCTGCATATGAGAGATTCCCACATAAAATAAGGTGCAGAGCAAGGCTGCAAAAAGTACGGGAAACAGATAAGGGAACAAACGTCGAAAACGGTTCCCAGGATTTTCAAAGATGTCCATATGGCAATCCTCCAGGTCAGATCATCATTTCGGAAAGAAGTCCCAGAAGGGGCATCATCACAGAAAGCAGCACCATCCCCACAAGCAGGGAGAGAACGATTACAATGGTAGGCTCCAGAACGGATACAATATGGGAGATGGAAGTTAAAGATTTTTCTTCATAGCGGCCGGAAATCCGGTTCATCACCTCATCTGCTGCACCGGCCTGGATTCCAAGCACGATCATGCGAAGCTCCATTCCCTGGAAGAGGCCGGAGGAAGACATGGCGTCTGCAAAATCAGCACCTTCAGAGAGTTGCTTTTTGGCCAGGGCAAGCTTTTCTTTTGTCTGTGACTGGGAGATTACAGCTTCAGATAGTTCCAGACAAAGCTCTGGCGAAAGCCCGCTTCGGATTCCCATGGAAATACACTGGCACAGACGGCTGTAATCCAGAGAAAAAGGAATTTCTTTTATTCCCGGCATCTTGTATACGATACGGTAAACCATGAGGCGTCCTTTGGGATGGAAACAAAGGAAAAAGATAAAGGCAATGAGAAGGAGCAGGATCACGATCAGAACAATGGAATACCGGCTCATGGCTTCCCCAAGTCCCAGCAGCCCACCTGCAAATCCGGTGACCTCAAGTCCCAGCTGGCGGAAAACCTGGCGAAAAACAGGGAGAACCTTAACAAGAAGGATCACGATCACTGCAGACATCATACCAAGCATGATAAGCGGATAGGTCACAGCGCTTTGGATCTGCTCTGTAATCTGAATTTCCTGTTGGTAAAAAGTGGCAAGTCCGCTCATGACTTCGTCCAGGCATCCGGTCTCTTCACCAGTGCGGACATAAGCTGTAGCGGAGGCAGGAAAAGCATGAGAGCTTTCCATTGCGTGAGCAATGGAGCCAGACTCTTCCATGTCTTTGTAGAGGAAGGTAAGGAGCTCTTTTCCACGGGAAGATTGGCTGTCATCATTGAGAACAGACAGTCCCTCTACTGTGGACATGCCGGAGCGGAGAATGATGGAAAACTGCTCAAAAAACTGAAACAGCTCCTGGTTGGTCAGTTTGGATATCATAAGTACTCCTTTCTTATCGGGTAAACTGCAGGGTATAGTTGTCGCTGTCGCCGATATAGGAATTTATAATCTCGCGATTGTCACTGTTTGCTGTAAAGGTTGGATCCATACGGTTCCACCGTTCACCGTCATAGGTAATGGCATGGTCCACCCAGCCTTTTCCGCGGATATACACATCAATCCATGCGTGCTTGATGTCACCGGCATATCCGATCTGCAGCTTGCACGGAATATCACGGCTTCGCAGCATGGCTGTCATCAGGGCTGCATAATCAAAGCAGATTCCTGTGCCGGATGCCAGTGTCTCATCCACGTCTGGAAGGTAGCCGCTCTCCACTGTGGAAGCTTTTTCTTCGTCGTAAGTAATATGCTGCGTTACATAATTATATATGGTCTCAATGCCCTCCTGATCTGTGGCATCGTCTGCCAGAAGAGATAAGGCAAGCTTGCTGGCACTGGACTCAGGTGAAAAATTCACATACTGATTGGGATACAGGAAAGGAAGAAATTCATTTTCCAGAGATATTTCCAGTGTCTGAGCAAACAGTGCAGCATACTGGCTGCCATTTATCTGTTCGTAGCAGGATATCTGATAGGTACCGCTTCCGCTGGTGAAAGGAAGCACTGCCTTTTCACCGGACTTCAGAAAGTAGGAATAGACAGTTCCATCCTCGGATGTAAGCTGAATATTTTTTGCGGTTCCGTTGTCTTCACTTTCGGCGGTAAGATATCCCTGAGAAACATTTGAAATATCCAGTACAAGAGGGGACTGGCCAAGGGTATCCGTGCCAGGGGATTGTGGAACAAGAACCCGTGGCGGAGAAAAAACAGGAGGTTCTTCAGAAGAATCACTTTTGCTGTGGCATCCTGTGAAAAGGAACAAGGGACAGCATAAAAAAATCAGGCAAAGTAAAATGGCAGGTGTCCGTTTTAACATAATGCCACTCCTTATTGGTCGATAAAAGTTACTGTTAAAAGTGGTGCTCAGGGGCAAAATACCTTTTGCCCCTGATATCTCTTATAAGTATAGCAGATTCTACTCAAAAGGAAAGATGCAGAATTATTTTATTTTGTGCAATATTATGGAAGACTTTTAATTGACATTTTTAGTTGAAAAGATTACAATGATATTAATTTAAGGGCAAACCTGTCGAAAGGCAGGGACGCAAAGCCAAGGGTCTAAGGTCAGATGACTATGACAGCCGGTTGCCGCATTCAGATTGATTAAGTAATGTGATTATGACAGGGAGCCTGGAGGCTTTTGTTTTTGTGGCAGCCGTTTATTAGTTTTGATAAGCGGTTTTTTTATTACATAAAATTTGTATTCAGGCTTTTTTTAAAGCGGCACGTCATATCCATTACAGTTTCAAGAAAGGTGTGTTACATATGAAAGGAAAGAAAATTAGAGAATGGTTATCTAACCGCAAAATCGTTACCAGTTGTGCAGCCGTAGCTCTTGCAGCGGTGATCGGCGGTGTGTCCCTGTTTTCAGGGGCAGGCGAGGCACCGGAGTTTCCGTCTTATACAGATCCGATGATGGTTACTTCCATCCAGGAAGAAGAGACTCCTCTTGCATCCCAGCCGAAGACCACTACCACTACCTCAAAAAAGACCAAGACTACCAGGAAAAAAGTAAAATTAAAAAAAGCTTCCAAAAAGACCTATACCAAGAAGCTGAAAACCAAGAAAAAAGTTACCAATTCCAGTAAGACTACTTCCACTGCAAAAGTAGCCACCAAGAAAACTGTTGTTACCAATACAACTGAGAAATACACCAAGAAGTCCAAAACAAAAGTGGTTACAGCAAAGGTTACCACTACTGTTCAGACCACTACCACTCAGCAGGTTGCTGTTTCCAGTGTGAATGCAGTCAGTACCGCAGCAAGCTCTGCAGCGCAGACAAATACAGCTACAAGTTCTTCCGCAGCTCAGGCTGGCAAGCATGAGGTTAGCGTAACTGCTGTTGCAGGAAAAATGGACAGCCGTGTAATTTCCGCATTCCAGAGACTTGGATTCAAGGTTTATGTGGATTCATCCGTTAACTATTCCGGATATTTCGATGCAAGATCCAGATCCATCACAATGAAAGAGACCAGCGATGCTACATATCATGAACTTGGTCATTTCCTTGCATTTATCGCAGGTAATGTAGACAAGAGCAGCAGCTTCCAGGCAGTTTACAATGCAGAGAAAGCAAACGTTACCAGCTTCAATAAAGCATACGTCACACAGAATGCTTCCGAGTATTTTGCAGAGTCTGTAAGGGATTACATCCTGAACAATGCTTCCCTGAAGAGCAGCAGACCACAGACCTATGCAGCTGTTCAGGCAGCTTTGAACCAGATTACAGATGCTCAGATCACCAAGATCGAGAAGATCTATGGTCCATTCTGGAAATAAGATTCAGGAAAATGCGCCTGGGAATTATCCCGGGCGTTTCTTTTTTCATAAAGGATTTCTCTGGTCGAAGATTTCAGAATTGTGTCGAGAAGTAATTCTTGCAATAAAAAACCATGCATGTGTATAATTAGAATGGAAAAAATTTTAGCAGAGACAGTCACATTTTTTATATATGGACAGAGGAACCCAGATGTGCTAAAATAAAAAAAGTTCTTTTGGATCAAGTTCACCGCAAGTAAAATTGCATCTGTCCAATCAGACATTTGTATCCCGGAAATATGATAATTTCGTAACTGTTCAGAGCCAGGCAGATTTACCTGGAGAGTGTAAAGTATGTGTATAAATAGGTACTTTTATATGCAAATCTATTTGGCTCTGGACAGTTCCATATTAAGCTGTGTTTATTTTTTTGAAATCAGAGAGGTAGATAATTAATGAGAGAGAAATACGAATCTTTATCCCTGTCTGTACTGAAGGATCTGGCAAAGGCGAGAGGGCTGAAGGGTGTTTCCGCTTTGAGAAAGCCGGCATTGATCGAGCGCATGCTGGAAGAGGATCAGAAGGAATCCCCATTGGAAAATACAGAAGAGAAGAGTACAGAAGAGAAGGGGACAGAGGACAGGAAGCCTGTACCAGGAATGCAGACAGAGAAAAGTCCGGTATCAAGGAATATTCCGGAGAAGGGTCAGGGCGATGGTGAGAACAGGCCATCCAGGAATTTCAGCCGTGATTCCCAGCAAAAGCCCCGCACTGTATACAGAAGAAATCCGGAATTTCAGCAGAATACTGCTTCCACGGGAGAGACTGGCGACAGGAATGAACGCAATGTGCAGCAGGAACGGTCACAGGATAGGCCTGTTACGGATCAGAAGACAGACAGTGTGGAAGACCGCACTGACCGCAGTGTAAGCAATGCTTATCAAGTTCCGGCAGAGACTGTGCAGCTTGACAGTGGAGAGCGTGCAAATGGTATACTGGAAGTTATGCCTGATGGTTTTGGGTTTATCCGAAGCGAGAATTATCTTCCAGGAGAGAATGATATCTATGTATCTCCATCCCAGATCAGACGATTTAATCTGAAGACCGGAGATATTGTACAGGGAAATATCCGCATCAAGACTCAGGGGGAGAAATTCAGTGCATTGCTGTATGTGACCTCCATCAATGGATTTCATCCAAGTGAGGGACAGAAGCGCTATAATTTCGAAAATATGACGCCCATCTTTCCAAATGAGCGACTGATCATGGAACGCCCGGGCGGTACTACTGCCATGCGTATCGTAGATCTGATCAGCCCTATTGGCAAGGGACAAAGAGGAATGATCGTTTCCCCGCCGAAAGCAGGAAAGACCACTCTTCTGAAGGATGTGGCCAAATCCATTCTCCGAAATAATAAGGAAATGCACCTGATCATCCTCCTGATCGATGAGCGCCCTGAGGAGGTTACAGATATCAAGGAGGCTATCCAGGGATCGAATGTGGAAGTGATCTACTCCACCTTTGATGAGCTTCCGGAGCATCACAAGCGAGTATCTGAGATGGTAGTGGAACGTGCACGCCGTCTGGTAGAGCATAAGCAGGATGTTGTGATTCTTCTGGATTCCATTACCAGACTTGCCAGAGCTTATAACCTGGTGGTTCCCCCAAGTGGAAGGACACTTTCCG
This sequence comes from uncultured Blautia sp., assembly GCA_934394595.1. Classification (GTDB taxonomy): domain Bacteria; phylum Bacillota; class Clostridia; order Lachnospirales; family Lachnospiraceae; genus Blautia_A. Next base: position 11,803 of record CAKRRX010000024.1, read on the forward strand.
GTGGTCTTGACCCTGGAGCACTTCACATGCCAAAGCGGTTTTTCGGTGCAGCACGTAATATGCGTGAAGGCGGAAGTCTGACCATTCTTGCCACTGCATTGGTAGATACAGGAAGTAAGATGGATGACGTCATCTACGAGGAATTTAAGGGAACCGGCAATATGGAGCTTGTCCTTGACCGCAAGCTTCAGGAAAAGCGTGTATTCCCGGCAATTGACATTCAGAAGTCAGGTACCAGAAGAGAGGATCTGCTGCTGAGCAGGGAAGAGCAGGAAGCAGTGTATATTATGCGGAAAGCTCTTAATGGAATGAAGGCAGAAGATGCAGTAGAACAGATCCTGAATATGTTCTCACGTACCAAAAACAATGCAGAATTTGTGCAAATGGTAAAAAAACAGAAATTTTTATAAATAACTTGCATTTCTCATAAGGCCATGCTATAATCAATAGGCTGTGTAAAGTGTGAATTCGTCAGATTCAACGCAAATAAAATAGAATGAATATAGAGAGGTGAAAATCATGAGAGAAGGAATCCATCCGAATTACTATCAGGCAACTGTAACCTGCAACTGCGGTAATACTTTTGTAACAGGTTCTACCAAGCAGGACATTCACGTAGAAATCTGCTCCAAATGTCATCCGTTCTATACAGGACAGCAGAAAGCTGCTCAGGCTCGTGGACGTATTGATAAGTTCAATAAGAAATATGGCCTGAATAAATAATCAGAATAATGTTTAATGAGAAGGTTGAGGTTGGGAAATCTCAACCTTTCTTTTTACAGGAATCTTTCCCATTTACAGGAGGATAAAATGAAACCATCTAATATTGGCGGACAGGCTGTTATGGAAGGTATTATGATGCGTCATAAGGACAAGTATTCCATTGCAGTGCGCCGTCCGGACCATGAAATAGAACTTAAAGTAGAAGATTATAAATGTATATTTGGAAATTCTCCTATCTGGAGAAAGCCTATCATCCGCGGCATGGTCAGCTTTATCGATTCACTGGTCACAGGTACCAAGTGTCTGATGTATTCCGCTGAGATCGCAGGGGACGAGGAAGACGAAGAAGAGGCCAGGAAAAATGCAGCTCTTTCCGAGGAAGAACTGGCAGCAAAAAAGAAAAAAGAGGACAAAGCATTTAAAGTGCTTCTTTATGTGACTGTGGCAATCTCTATTGTAGTTTCCATTGCAGCCTTTATGCTCCTTCCCTATGCCCTTGCCAGTCTTTGCCGGAAAGTAGGGGCATCGGAAGTGGTGGTGACCATTGTGGAAGCATTTGTGAAGCTGGCTCTGTTTATGGGATATATGCTTCTCATTTCCAGAATGAAAGACATTCAGCGTACCTTTATGTACCATGGTGCAGAGCATAAATGTATCAATTGTGTGGAAAACGGCAAGCCCCTTACAGTGGAAAATGTGCTGGAAAGCTCCAGGTTCCACAGACGCTGTGGTACCAGCTTTTTGTTCCTGGTTATGCTGGTGAGTATTTTCCTGCATTTCATATTTGTGTTGGTGCCATCTTACTGGCTGCGCCTTTTTGGACGTCTTCTGATGGTTCCCATCGTTTCCGGTATTTCCTTTGAGATCATTCAGTGGGCTGGAAGAACAGACAGCAAATTTGCCCTGATGATGAGTAAGCCAGGTATGGCAATGCAGAAATTTACTACTAAGGAGCCTACGGCAGATATGGCAGAGGTTGCCATCAAGGCGGTAGAGGCAGTATTTGACTGGCGTGCCTATTTAAAAAAAGAATTTGATCTGGACATTCCATACGAAGAAAATGCAGAGGGCCAGGACAGTGCCGCAGAAACAGGCGAGTCTGAGGCAGGAGCTGCAAAATGATGACGCTGAAAGCTTTGTTACAAAAAGGAACTGAAATTCTAAGTGGGAATGAAATCCAGGAGGCCGGGCTTGATGCCTGGCTTCTTCTGGAATATGTCACAGGGAAAAGCCGTGCTTATTATTTTGCTCATTCAGACGAGTTGGTGTCTGAAAAAGAGGCAGAAGAATATCTTCGCCTGATCGGGGAGCGAGGAAAGCATATCCCTTTGCAGCACCTTACCCACGTGGCTTATTTTATGGGCTTTGAATTTAAAGTAGACGAAAATGTCCTGATTCCAAGACAGGATACGGAGATTCTTGTGGAGACAGCACTGAAGCTTTCCAAAGGAAAAAAGAAGCAGAAGCTTCTGGATATGTGTACGGGATCTGGCTGTATTCTTTTAAGCTTTCTGGCATTGCTGCCGGAAACAGAGGGGGTGGGAGTGGACGTGTCTGTGCCTGCCCTTCAGATCGCAAGAGAAAATGCGGCAGCACTTGGGGTGCAGGATCGGGCCAGGTTTGTGCAAAGTGATTTGTTTGCAGCTTCTTTTTTTACAGAAAATACTGGCAAAGACCTGCCACAGTATGATATTCTTATCTCAAATCCACCTTATATCAGAAGTGCAGAGATTGATACCCTTATGGAGGAAGTGAAGTTTCACGATCCCAGACTGGCTTTGGATGGCCATGAAGATGGACTTTATTTTTATCGGAAGATCGTCTGTGAGGGAAAGAAATTTCTTGTGACAGGAGGATGGATGCTGTTTGAAATCGGCTATGACCAGGGAACTGATGTTTCCGGGCTGCTGTTGAAAAATGGCTTTACAGAGGTTAAGGTTATCCGGGATCTGGCCGGCCTTGACAGAGTAGTAATTGGTAAATACGAAGAATGAAACACAGAGTGTTATTAACAGGAGGAAAACCATGTTTGACAAATTGGATGATTTGCTCATACGCTTTGAGGAAGTCCTGAATGAACTGGGAGAACCGGATGTGACATCCAATCCAGAGCGATTTCAGAAGCTTATGAAAGAGCAGAGTGATCTGCAGCCAATTGTGGATACCTACAAAGAATACAAGAAAAATAAAGAGACTATACAGGACAGTCTGTCCATGCTAGAAGAAGAAAAAGATGAGGAAATGCGTGAAATGCTCAAAGAAGAGCTTTCCGATGCCAAGAAGCGTGTGGAAGAGCTTGAGCATGAGCTGAAGATCCTTCTTCTTCCCAAGGACCCCAATGATAACAAGAACGTTATCGTGGAGATCCGCGCAGGCGCAGGTGGAGATGAGGCTGCTCTTTTTGCAGCTGAGATTTACAGAATGTATGTAAAATATGCCGAGTCCAGACGATGGAAGACAGAAATGATGAGTCTGAATGAGAATGGAATCGGTGGTTTTAAGGAAGTTACCTTTATGATCAATGGAGCCGGAGCTTACTCCAGATTGAAATATGAAAGTGGAGTACACCGTGTTCAGCGTGTTCCCGAGACGGAGTCCGGTGGAAGAATCCATACTTCTACCTGTACAGTAGCGATCATGCCGGAAGCAGAGGAAATTGACTTCCATCTGGATATGAATGACTGTAAGTTCGATGTGTTCCGCGCATCTGGAAATGGTGGACAGTGCGTCAATACCACAGACTCAGCAGTGCGTTTGACCCATATCCCTACAGGAATCGTCATTTCCTGTCAGGATGAGAAATCCCAGCTGAAGAATAAGGACAAAGCTTTGAAGGTACTTCGTTCCCGTCTGTATGAGATGGAGCTTGCCAAGCAGCATGATGCAGAGGCTGAAGCAAGAAGAAGCCAGATCGGCACCGGAGACCGTTCAGAGAAGATCCGTACTTACAATTTTCCGCAGGGACGTGTGACGGATCATCGTATCAAACTTACACTGCATCGATTGGATAATATTTTAAATGGAGACCTGGATGAGATCATTGACAGCCTGATCGCAGCTGACCAGGCTGTGAAGCTGAGCAATCTTCAGGAACAGTAAAAAATGGGAGGGTATTTACTTATGAAAAAAACAGCTCTTGTAATCATGGCTGCCGGAGTTGGAAGCCGTTTTGGAAATGGAATCAAACAGCTGGCACCGGTTGGACCAAATGGAGAGATCATCATGGATTATTCCATCCGTGATGCACTGGAAGCAGGATTTAATAAGATCGTATTCATTATCCGTAAGGATCTGGAAGAAGAATTTAAGAGTACCATTGGAGCAAGAGTGGAAAAGATTGCAGAAGTTGCATACGCTTATCAGGAAATGGATAAGCTCCCGGAGGGCTTTGCAAAACCGGAAGAACGTACCAAGCCATGGGGCACCGGACATGCGGTAATCTGTGCAAGAGAATTCCTTACAGAGCCTTTTGCTGTGATCAATGCAGATGATTACTATGGAAAGGAAGCCTATGTAAAGGTACATGATTATCTGGTACAGGATCATCCAAAGGACGATATCCTTCACATCTGTATGGCAGGTTTCCGCCTTGGAAATACATTAAGTGATAATGGAAGTGTGACCAGAGGTCTCTGCCATATTGAAGATGGCAAGCTTACAGGAGTTACAGAGACACATAATATCTTTAAGACAGCAGATGGCGCTGAGAGCCGTGAGGATGGCCAGCCTGTCACTGAGCTTGATTTAAATGAGCTGGTTTCCATGAATATGTGGGGGCTGACTCCGGCGTTTATGGATACTTTATACAATGGATTTGTAGAGTTCCTTAAGAATATCAAGCCTGGTGATATCAAGGGAGAATACCTTCTGCCTGTTATGATCGATGACCTGATCCAGCATGGCAAAGCACAGGTTGAGGTACTGGAGACAAAGGATACCTGGTTTGGCGTGACCTATCAGGAAGATAAAGAAGTTGTGATCAAAGCGTTTAAAGAGCTTACAGAAGCTGGCGTATATCCAGACGGACTTTATAAGTAAGAACAGGAGGTATTAAGTTATGGGAAAATATTTTGGAACAGACGGATTTCGTGGAGAAGCAAATGTACAGTTAAAGGTGGACGATGCATTTAAGGTAGGACGCTATGTGGGCTGGTATTATGGCCGTGACCATAAGGCCAAGATCGTAATCGGAAAAGATACAAGACGTAGCAGCTATATGTTTGAATATGCGCTGGTAGCAGGTCTTACTGCTTCCGGAGCAGACGTATATCTTCTGCATGTAACCACTACTCCAAGTGTTTCCTTTGCAGTGCGTACAGAGGACTTTGACTGTGGTATCATGATTTCAGCAAGCCACAACCCATTTTATGACAATGGCATCAAGCTTCTCAATGGAAACGGACAGAAGATCGAGGCTGAGATCGAGGAGCGTATTGAGGCTTACATCGACGGAGAAATCGAGGAACTGCCGCTTGCCCGCAAGGAAGACATTGGACGTACCATTGACTTTGCTTCCGGACGTAACCGTTACATTGGCTATCTGATTTCCATTCCAAGCCGTGATTTCAAGAAAATGAAGGTGGGTCTTGACTGTGCAAATGGAAGTTCTTCTGCTATTGCAAAGAGTGTATTTGAGGCACTTCAGGCAAAAACTTATGTGATCAACAACAATCCGGATGGAACCAACATCAATACCAACTGTGGTTCCACACATATTGAAGTACTTCAGAAATATGTGGTAGAAAATGGCCTGGATATTGGTTTTGCCTATGACGGAGATGCAGACCGTTGTATCGCTGTAGATCATCGTGGAAATATCATTGATGGTGACAAGATCATGTATGTCTGCGGAAAATACCTCAAAGAGCAGGGCAAGTTGAATGGAAATACAGTGGTAACAACCATTATGTCCAATATGGGTCTTTACAAAGCTCTGGAAAGAGAAGGTATGCGTTATGAGCAGACTGCTGTAGGTGATAAATATGTGGCTGAAAATATGTTAGCTAATAATTACAGCATCGGCGGAGAGCAGTCCGGTCATATTATTTTCAGCAGATATGCAGCTACAGGAGATGGAATCCTGACTTCCCTGATGATCATGGAGGCATGTGTGGACAAGAAAGCGACTCTGTGTGATCTTGCAAAGGAAATGAAAGTATATCCTCAGGTGCTTCGCAATGTCCGCGTGGCAGATAAGAAGACAGCAAGGGAAAATCCTAAGGTAGTGGAAGCTGTGGATGCAGCTGCCAGGGCTTTGGGTGATTCCGGCCGTATTCTGGTGCGTGAAAGTGGAACAGAGCCTGTAATCCGTGTTATGGTGGAGGCAGAGACAGATGAGATTTGCCATGAGTATGTAGATGGCGTTGTGAAAGTGATGGATGCCGAAGGGCTGATCGTTGGTTGAGAATGAAAAGCAGAAAAACAGCATGGATTCTGGCAGCCTGCATGAGCCTAAGCCTTCTGGCAGGCTGCGACAATGAAAAACAGCAGATATTTAATGAAGCTAAAAAAGATCTGGAGCAGGGAAGCTATGAATACGCCAGAGATGAATTTCAGACTTCTGTGGATAATGGGGTAAATCCGGCTGTGTCTTACAGAGGACTGGGAATCTCGCAGCTTCGTCTGGGAGAGTATGAGGCGGCAATCGAGGCATTTACCAATGGACTGAATGCAGAGAATGTTAACAAGACGCTGGCAAGGGATCTGTATATTTATCGTGCCACCGCAAGGCTGAAAGAAGGGCATACAGAAGATGCCATGGCAGATTGCCAGGTTCTGGCCCAGCAGTATGAGATGGATGCAGACAGCTATTTCCTTACCGGAAAGATTGCGCTGAAGATGGATGCTTATGATGAGGCTGCTGCGAATTTTGAGCAGTCTTACAAGGCGGATTCCACTTATGACAGGGCAATCCAGATCTATGAGACCTATGTGGAGCAGGATATGGAAGCTGACGGAACCAGATATCTGGAGGCTGTTTTATCCACAGAGGCAAAAGGGGCAGATGATCTTTGCAGCAGAGGTCGCGTCTATTATTACATGGAAGACTACGACAATGCCCAAAAGGAGCTGACAGAGGCTTCCAATCAGGGGAGTACCCAGGCATTGCTCCTTCTGGGAATGGTTTACAGTGCCCAGCAGGATTATGCCAATGCCAGATCCATGTATCAGCAGTATGTGGATAAGAAGCTGGATACAGCAGACAAGGCTCAGGAAGAGACGGCAGCGCCAGGGTATAATGGACTTGCACTCTGTGATATAGCAGAAGGAAATTATGATCAGGCTCTGGAAAATATAAGCAGTGGTATCACCTTTGCAGAGGGGGATGAAATGCAGAGCCTTCTGTTTAATGAGATTGTAGTTTATGAGAAGAAGCTTGATTTTGTCACTGCACAGCAAAAAGCGCAGTCCTATGTGGATATGTATCCAGAGGATGAGGAAGCTGCAAAGGAACTGGATTTTTTGAAGTCCAGAACAGGAGCGGTGAGTTAAAAATAAAAAAGACCGGCACATTTTTTATGTGCCGGCTTTTTTTAGGTCAGATTTTAACTGCATAGGCGCGGTTTGATTTATAATTTGGACGACCGTTTACACCACTGAGGTCATAGGACATTCCGAAATAGGAATCTACATTGCTGACCAGAGCCCAATCAGGGTCATATACTTTACCGTTGATCTCAGTCCAGCCATGGCCGCCGGAGGAAATGACATATACGTTCTTCATTCCAACAGCACCGGCAAGATAGGCAAAAGCAGCAGCATAGGAGAAGCAGTCTCCTCTTCCATTTCGGAAGAACATGTCCTCTGCAAAATCTTTTTCCCAGTTAGGCTTGTAGGTAAACTCACGCCAGGTGTAGTAAGTATAATTCTTTTTCACGTAATTGAAGCAGGCGCGAAGACGCTGGGCCTTGTTCATACCGGGGGAAGTAATCTTTTCCACAGTACGGTTGGCTGCTACCATAAGACGAAGCTTCCGGGCATTGGAACCGGATTTCTTTGCACGTCCCTTTGAGTCCAGACGAATGCCGTTTACAGTGGTGGATTTAAGCATATAAGCGCCCTTAGTGGCGGTGCTGAGACGGAAGTAATAATAGTTGTTTTTAATTTTCTTCCATCCGTAGCGCTCAATTCCCTTGGAGTCAAAATAATAGGTACGGGAGCCAATCTTGGTCATGCCTACAGATTTCTTGCCCTGAGCATTGTAATAATAATGGCGCCCGTTTTTGGTAACCCAGGTATTCACCTGCTTAGCTTGCTTGGGTGATTGGGATTGCCTGGATTTTGGAGCTGCTTCAGCCGAAATGGACAGGATAAACAGCATGCATAAAAGAAGAATGGCAGCAGGAATCATTTTTGATCGTGTCTTTTTCATACAAAACCCTCCAAATCTTATAATTATGATGATATCATATATATTATACCATATATGTGAGAATTTGTAATGTGAAATTTATTTAGATACCTATATTCCCAAAAGAACTGAATCTATGTTATACTCAAACGGAATCTTCAGAATGATATAAAAATCCGAAAGGAGGATTTATGGAATATATAGAAGAGATACAGGAGCGGGTGATCCTGGTAGGGGTACAGCTGGACGAAAATGACGATGTCAGTGAATCCCTGGATGAGCTGGCTGAACTGGCAGATACAGCTGGGGCAGTGACTGTAGGAAAAATCATCCAGAACAGGGAAAGTGTTCACCCGGGAACTTATATAGGAAAGGGAAAGATCGAGGAAGTCCGTTCTTTGATGCTGGCCACAGATGCTACTGGAATTATCTGTGATGACGAGCTCTCTCCGGCTCAGATGAACAATCTGGAGCATGAGCTGGAATGTAAGGTTATGGACCGAACCCTTCTGATCCTTGACATTTTTGCAAAACATGCTACTACAAGTGAAGGAAAGATCCAGGTAGAACTGGCACAGCTCAGATACCGGGCGTCCAGACTGGTAGGTCTTGGAGCTTCCCTGTCCAGGCTTGGAGGCGGTATCGGAACCAGAGGTCCCGGAGAGAAAAAGCTGGAAAGTGACAGACGTCTTATCCGCAAAAGAATCACCGCACTGAAAGAGGAATTACAGCAGGTAGAAAAGCACAGGGAACTTCTGCGAACCGGAAGAACCAGAGGCAAAATGAAAACAGCAGCCATTGTGGGCTACACTAATGCAGGAAAATCCACACTTTTAAATACCCTTACAGGGGCTGGTGTTCTTTCTGCGGATAAGCTTTTTGCTACCTTGGATCCCACTACCAGGGCACTGACTCTGGATGATGGACAGCAGATCCTTCTTACAGACACTGTGGGATTTATCCGCAAGCTTCCCCATAATCTGGTAGAAGCATTTAAAAGTACCCTGGAAGAGGCAAAATATGCGGACTATATCATTCACGTGGTAGACTGCTCCAATCCACAGGCAGAGCGTCAGATGGAAGTTGTATATGATACCTTACATGAACTGGAAGTACAGGGAAAAAAGACCATCACCCTGTTCAATAAAGTGGATCTGGGACCTGTTATTTTCCTGAAAGATAAAATAGCTGACCATACCCTGAAGGTTTCGGCCAAAACCGGCGAAGGTCTTGTGGAATTAAAGGAACTTCTGGGGAAAATCCTGTCAGAGGAACAGATCTATGTGGAAAAGTTATTTTCCTATCAGGAAGCAGGAAAGATCCAGCTGATCCGGGAGTATGGGCAGCTGCTTTCAGAAGAATACACAGACAGCGGGATTCTGGTAAAAGCCAGGGTACCTGGTGAAATATATGGAAAATTGATATAAAGAACTGCGAAAAGAATCTATGACACAAGGAGAGAAAGCCATGAAAAAATACACAGATTATATTATGGAAACAGCACAGCACCTTCTGGCAGTACCAAGCCCCAGCGGTTTTACCCATATGGCAGCTGATTTTGTAAAGAAGGAATTTGAAGCAATGGGATATGAGCCAAAGATCACACAAAAAGGCGCAGTCCTGGTAAAGCTTGGAGGAAAAGAGGAAGAAAATGCCATTGTTCTTGCCGCACATATGGATACTTTAGGCGGAATGGTATGTCAGATCATGGACAATGGACACCTGAAGCTTACCAATATCGGCGGAATGAATCCAAATAATGCAGAAGCTGAGAACTGCAAGGTTTACACAAAAAATGGACAGGTATATGATGCAACTTTTCAGCTGGAAAATGCATCAGTTCATGTAAATGGCGAATACAGTGACAGCAAACGTACCTACGACACAATGGAGGCAATTCTGGATGAGCGTGTAAGCCAAAAGGACGATGTAAAGAAGCTGGGAATCATGACAGGAGACTTTGTCTGCTTTGATCCCCGTACAGTAGTGACAAAAAGTGGTTATATCAAGAGCCGTTTCCTGGATGACAAATTCAGTACAGCCATTCTTCTGGGATATGCAAAATATTTAAAAGAGGAACAGATCACACCACAGCGTACCATTTATGTGATGATCACTTCTTATGAGGAAGTTGGACACGGCGGATGCGCAGCGATTCCCGATGGTGTTACAGAGATGATCTCCGTAGATATGGGATGTGTGGGAAACGGACTGGAATGTGATGAGACTATGGTGTCCATCTGTGCAAAGGACAGCATGGGGCCTTATGACTATCAGGTGGTTTCCAACCTTATCAAGGCAGCGCAGGAAAACCAGATCCGCTTTGCTGTGGATGTTTATCCACATTATGGATCTGATGTGGATGCTGCGTTAAAGGCTGGCTATGATATGAAACACGGACTGATCGGGCCTGGAGTTTATGCATCTCATGGATATGAGCGTTCTCACAGAGAAGGGGCGGAAAATACACTGAAGCTTTTAAAAGCATATCTTGGTTAAAAGGGAATTTGTGCAAAAAGATCCTCAGCTGGTACTTTTGGATCTATGAAAGGAAAGAGATATGAAAGCAGTTAAAAAGATTCTGAATAATATTTTTATCGATGGTTTGAGCGGTATGGCGCTGGGCCTTTTTTCCACACTGATCATTGGAACTATTCTGAAACAGATCGGAGATCTGATGGGTGGTACATACGGTGGATATTTAAGTACCTTTGCCATTATTGCCCAGCGGCTGACAGGAGCCGGAATCGGAATCGGCGTTGCCTATAAATTCAAGGAATCCACTTATGTACTTCTTTCTGCGGCAGCAGCAGGAATGATCGGAGCATACGCTTCGAATCTGATCGCCGGTACTTTACTTTCTGAGCAGGGAGCACTGGTGCTTTTGGGGCCGGGAGAGCCTCTTGGTGCATTTGTGGCTGCGTATGTGGGAATCACAGTGGGAAGACTGGTGGCAGGGAAGACGAAGCTGGATCTTCTGATCACGCCTGCGGTGACCATTCTTTCCGGCGGGGCAGTTGGAATTCTGGTGGGACCTGGTGTTTCACGTTTTATGACATGGCTGGGAGATCTGGTAAACTGGGGAACTGAGCAGCAGCCAATCCTTATGGGAATTGTGGTTTCGGTTATCATGGGAATGGTGCTGACACTTCCCATCAGTTCTGCGGCCCTTGGAATTATCCTTGGATTAAATGGTGTGGCTGCAGGTGCTGCGACCATTGGATGCTGCTGCCAGATGATCGGTTTTGCGGTGACAAGTTTTAAGGACAATGGAGTGGGCGGACTTTTTGCCCAGGGTGTGGGAACTTCCATGCTGCAGATCCCCAATATTATGAGAAGGCCTCTCATCTGGCTGCCGCCTACGCTGGCTTCTGCTATTTTAGGACCGATTGCGATCATCGGGCCATTTCATATGACAAATAATGCCACTGGCTCCGGTATGGGAACTTCCGGACTGGTAGGACAGATCATGACCTATCAGACCATGACTGCAACAGAAGATCCGATTATGGTGGTGCTGAAAATCATAGTATTTCATTTCCTTCTTCCCGGTCTTCTGTCCTATGTGATCTATCGGGGAATGCGTAATATGGGATATATCAAGGACGGTCAGATGAAGCTGGATGTATAAAAGGTTTTGAAAAAAGCATTGACATCTAATAAGCGTTAGAATATACTAACAACAGAGAAGCTGTTTATTGGAAAGCTGAAAGGAGTATCGTATGGGAACAGTTATAGTAGGTGCCATCGTGCTGGGAGTTGTTGGTCTTGCAGTTCGCAGTATTGTGAAGGATAAGAAGAGCGGAAAAGGCTGTAATGGAAACTGCGGAAGCTGCGGTGGACATTGCCACTAGAGCGTGTTTGAAAAATCATTCCAGCAATCAGAAAGCCTTTTTCAAACACGCTCTAAGAGACAGAAATATTTTTATAAAAGTAGGAATAAAAACTGCTGGAACAGATGACAAACTGGGACAGCAGTTTTTTTCGTAATAGGAGATTACGCTGCTTTACTCCAACAAAAACAACGAAAAACCACAAAAATAGATTAAAAAACCAAATAAAAACAACAACGACGATGTTGAATTTTGTTGACACTCCATCTGGTATGACGTATAATGAACATAGAATTTTATGTCATGGAACGGCGAAGAGAAGACGCCATGAAATTTGTTCCCGTTGCCTTATCCTGTAATGCGGAACAGGATAAGTCCGGTCAGGGACACTGCGGAGAAAAGGCAGGATTCTGTATGTCAGATCTTCCATGAGAAAGGAGTACCATGGAGAAATATAATACAAGTGAAATTCCGAAATCATCCAGGATCACCAGACTTGTAGACCATCTTTATGCAAAGATGCCGGAGATCGAATCAGCAAGAGCAAGGCTGCTTACCGAGTCCTATAAGGAAACGGAGGATGAGCCTATCATCACCAGGAGAGCGAAAGCGTTTTCCCATATTTTACATAATATTCCCATTATCATCCGTGATGAGGAACTGATCGTTGGAAGCAGTACCATTGCCCCCAGAGGATGCCAGACATTCCCGGAATTTTCTTTCCAGTGGCTTGAGGATGAATTGGATACTGTTGCCACCAGAACAGCTGATCCTTTTTATATTTCCGAGGAGACCAAGGCAGAACTTCGTGAAGTTCACAAATACTGGAAAGGCAAGACCACCAGTGAACTTGCCACAGCATATATGGCACCGGAGGCAATCCGTGCAATTGATCACAACATCTTTACACCGGGAAATTATTTCTATAATGGTGTGGGACATGTTACTGTAAAATACTGGGAAGTCCTTGAAATCGGATACGAAGGCATTATGGCCAAAGCACAGGCTGAATTGGATAAATGTCAGGTTGGAGATGGGGATTATGCAGAGCGTTCCCATTTTCTGGAAGCTGTTATCATGAGCTGTCAGGCAGTGATAGATTATGCCAAGCGTTATGCAAAGCTGGCACTTAAGCTGGCCGAAAAGTGTGTTGATCCACAGCGTAAGGCAGAGCTTCTTGTGATCGCATCCAACTGCAGTAAGGTACCGGCAAAGGGTGCCACAAATTTCTGGGAGGCATGTCAGTCCTTCTGGTTTGTACAGCAGCTCCTTCAGGTGGAGTCCAGCGGACATTCTATTTCCCCGGGACGTTTTGACCAGTACATGTATCCTTATTACAAGAAGGACATTGAGAGCGGGGCTATCACCAGAGCAGCAGCGCAGGAGCTTCTTGACTGTATCTGGGTGAAATTAAATGATCTGAATAAATGCCGTGACGCTGCATCTGCAGAGGGCTTTGCAGGATACAGCCTGTTCCAGAACCTGATCGTAGGGGGACAGAACAAGGACGGAGAGGATGTGACCAATGACCTTTCCTTTATGTGTATCCAGGCCTCCATGCATGTACACCTCCCGGCACCGTCCCTTTCCATCCGTGTATGGAACGGTTCTCCACACGATCTTCTGATCAAGGCAGCAGAGCTTACCAGAACCGGAATCGGACTTCCTGCTTATTATAATGACGAGGTGATCATCCCTGCATTGCAGAACCGTGGGTTGTCTCTTGCTGATGCACGTGAGTACAATATTATCGGATGTGTTGAGCCCCAGAAAGCCGGTAAGACAGAGGGATGGCATGACGCAGCATTCTTTAATATGTGCCGCCCGCTGGAGCTTGTATTTGCCAATGGTATGGATCAGGGCGAGATGGTTGGAATTCCTACCGGTGACGTGACAAAGATGGACACATTTGAGGAATTTTATGATGCCTATAAGAAACAGATGGAATACTGCATTTCACTTCTGGTAAATGCAGACAATGCCATTGACGTGGCTCATGCAAAACGCTGCCCGCTTCCATTTTTGTCCAGTATGATCGATGATTGTATCACACGTGGAAAGACCGTTCAGGAAGGCGGAGCAGTTTACAATTTTACTGGTCCTCAGGGATTTGGTATTGCGAATATGGCAGACTCCCTGTTTGCTATCCGCAAACTGGTTTATCAGGATAAAAAGTTCACAATGGAGGAACTGAAAGAGGCTCTTGCATGGAACTATGGCAAGGGGCTGGATGAGCAGTCTGTGAAAGAGATCACAACCGGCATTTTAAAAGAGATGACACAAAGCGGTGCAAAGGTTGATGGTGATACAGCTGCAGCTGTGCTGAAATCCGTTATGAATGCACAGATGGCACCGGAGAAAATGGCAAAATATCAGGAAATCCATGATATGATTGCAGAAGTTCCGAAATTTGGAAACGATATTCCTGAGGTGGATTACTTCGCAAGAGACGTGGCTTATACGTATACAAGACCGTTACAGAACTTTAAAAACCCAAGAGGCGGACAGTACCAGGCCGGACTTTATCCGGTATCTGCAAATGTACCTCTGGGCGGTCAGACCGGCGCTACACCAGATGGCAGATATGCCCATACACCTGTTGCAGATGGGGTTTCCCCGTCAGCAGGCAAGGATGTGAACGGACCTACTGCAGCAGCAAGCTCTGTTGCAAAGCTGGATCATTTTATTGTATCCAACGGTACCCTGTTTAATCAGAAGTTCCATCCGTCAGCACTTTCCGGTCGTGAAGGCCTTGAGAAATTTGTGGCACTGATTCGTTCATTCTTTGATCAGAAGGGCATGCATATGCAGTTTAATGTTGTAAGCCGTGAGACTCTTCTGGATGCACAGGCACACCCGGAGAATTATAAGCATCTGGTTGTACGTGTTGCAGGATACAGTGCATTGTTTACTACATTGTCCAAGTCCTTACAGGATGATATCATCCGCAGAACAGAGCAGGGCTTTTAAAGACCCTCTGGCAAAAGGACAAGAATAAAGATCAGCAAAATAACGGGAATGCTGGCAGGCCTTTGAAAAATAGAACTGCCGGCAGTTCCCTGTGATGGAGAAATCTATGGAGTATTTAGATACTACAGGGCGTGTGTTTGACGTTCAGCGCTATTCCATCCATGATGGCCCCGGAATCCGTACCATTGTGTTTTTTAAAGGCTGTGTACTCAGATGCCAGTGGTGCTGTAATCCGGAATCCCAGGAATATAAGATCCAGACAATGAAGACTCCTGACGGAGTAAAAACCATGGGACGTGATGTGACAGTCCGGGAAATGATCGAGCAGGTGGAGAAAGATCGCCCTTATTATTACCGATCCGGTGGTGGAATGACCCTTTCCGGAGGGGAATGTCTGTGTCAGCCTGAGTTTGCCAGAGATCTTCTGAGGGCTGCCAAGGAGCGGGGAATTAATACCGCCATTGAAAGTATGGCATGTGTTCCCTGGAAAAATATTGAGATGGTGCTGCCCTATCTGGACACTTATCTGATGGATATCAAGCATACCAATCAGGAAAAGCATGAGAAATTTACCGGCAGGAAAAATGGTCTGGCTCTTGAAAATGCCAGAAAGGTGGCGCTTTCCGGTGAGACGAATCTGGTGATCCGTGTTCCCGTGATCCCCACGTTTAATGACAGTGTGGAGGAGATTCAGTCCATTGCTTCTTTTGCATCAACCTTGCCGGGAGTAAAGAAGATACATCTTCTTCCGTACCATCGTCTGGGACAGGATAAGTATGACTGGCTTGGCAGAGAGTACAAGCTTACCGAGATCCTTCCTCCGGAACCGGAGCATATGGAACTGTTGAAAAAAGCAGTGCATGCCGTTTGTGATCTGGATTGCCAGATTGGCGGATGATGCGGGAGCAGCTTCGCTGCGAAGCAATTTGTGGATATCAAGTTAGGGGCAAAATATCTTTTGCCCCTGATTTCATAAGATTATTTAGAAAAAGATATTGTGTAGAATTTTTCTACGCAGTGTCTTTTTTGTGCTTACATAAAAAAATGTATTTTAGGTGGGATACATTTGTCCGGATGCTGCGAACTGAGGAAATTGTTTTTCATTCAGAGGGCGATTTTGCGCGTTAAAGTATTGA
>CAKRRX010000025.1 GCA_934394595.1 uncultured Blautia sp.
TCATATAAACAAGAAATAGAAAGCAGGATAGAAATGAAAGCAGAAATTGCAGCTATGACAGCAAGGAAGCCTGACCAGAAGGCCATTTTACGAGGCGGTGAAATACTGAAAAAAGGAGGCCTGGTGGCCTTTCCTACAGAGACAGTCTATGGTCTTGGGGGAAATGCCCTGGATCCTGAGGCATCACGCAAGATCTATGCGGCAAAGGGAAGACCTTCCGATAATCCGCTGATCGTCCACATCGCCAGGTTGGAGGATCTAGCTCCTATTGTGAAAAATATACCGGAAAAAGCCCGGATCCTTGCAGAAAAATTCTGGCCGGGGCCTCTGACCATGATCTTTGAAAAATCAGATCTTGTACCTCTTGAGACAACCGGAGGACTGGAAAGTGTTGCAGTGCGTTTTCCAAGTGATCCCATTGCCCAGGCCCTGATCCTGGCAGCAGGTGGATATGTAGCTGCGCCAAGCGCCAATACCTCCGGAAGGCCAAGTCCTACCACAGCCCAGCATGTGGAAGAGGATCTGGGAGATGCCATTGAGATGATCATTGACGGAGGGCCTGTTGGAATTGGCCTGGAATCTACCATTGTAGATTTTACAGAAGAGGTGCCTGTGGTGCTTCGGCCTGGTTATATTTCCCTGGAAATGCTGCAGCAGGTGTTAGGAGAGGTCAGGATGGACAAGGGTCTTATAAAGCCGGACAGTAAGGTGCGTCCAAAGGCACCAGGAATGAAGTACCGCCACTATGCACCAAAGGCAGATCTTGCCATTGTAGAAGGAAAGACCGATCTGGTGGTGAAGACCATCAACCGGTTTGTGGAAGAGGACGAGGCGGCAGGGCTTCAGGCTGGAATTATTGCTACAGAGGAAACACTTTCCAGATATCCAAAAGGGATTGTAAAATGTATTGGAAGCAGGGCAGAGGAGGAAACCATTGCCCACAATCTCTATGAGGTGCTTCGGGAATTTGACCAGTGTCAGGTAAATAAGATCTATTCTGAAGCATTTTATACACCAAAGATGGGACAGGCGATTATGAACAGGCTTTTAAAAGCTGCCGGACATAAGGTGATCCAGGCAGAAGAATAAAGGGGGAGCCAGAAAATGGAAGAGACAAACCATAAGAAGATGGACGGAAGACTTCCGGGCATTGCAAAAAGCCACAAAAGAGAAGGATATCTTACATGGGATGAATATTTTATGGGGGTAGCCATGCTTTCCGGCATGCGCTCTAAGGATCCTAATTCCCAGGTAGGAGCCTGCATTGTCAGTGAGGACAATAAGATCTTATCTATGGGATATAATGGTTTTCCAAAGGGGTGTTCAGATGATGAATTTCCCTGGGCAAGAGAAGGAGAGCCGCTGGATACCAAATATCTTTATGTGACCCACAGCGAATTAAATGCCATCCTTAATTACAGGGGCGGCAGCCTGGAAGGGGCAAAAATGTACGTGACCCTTTTTCCATGTAATGAATGCGCAAAGGCCATTATCCAGGCGGGAATCAAGACTCTGGTGTATGACTGTGATAAGTATGCAAATACCCCTTCTGTGCTGGCATCCAAGAGAATGCTGGATTCTGCAGGGGTGCGTTATTACCAGTATAAAAGAACAGACCGGGAGATTACACTTCAGGTATAGAGAGCCTTTTGGGGGAGATTTTTTAATTCTCCCCTTGACACCTTTCTTAATTTCGCATAGAATAAACAGGAATACAGCAAAATGGCGATGAAGAGAATAGTACATGAGGAGCAATCTCAGAGAGAGATCCGGCAGCAGGGTGTGAGGATCTTGTGCGCAAGTCATGGAACCGGCCTCGGAGCTCCGTACAATTGAAGTGCGGCGTTATTCCCACGTTACGGGATTTTTGAGAGAGCAGCGGATACAGATTCCGGTGCTAATCAGGGTGGTACCGCCGAAGCCTTTCGGTCCCTTTGTCAGGGATGGAGGGCCTTTTTTTATGTAATAAAAAGTTTCTTCAAAATTCCCTGTTACACACAAAATATATAAGAAACGCCCAGTGGGCATGAAAAGGAGAAAATCATGGCAAAAGAAAAGAAAATGGTAGAAGCCATCACTTCCATGGATGTGGATTTTGCACAGTGGTATACCGATGTGGTAAAAAAAGCAGAGCTTTGCGGTTATACAAGTGTAAAAGGCTGTATGGCAATCAAACCCGCAGGATATGCAATCTGGGAGAATATCCAGAAAGAGCTTGACCGCAGATTTAAAGAGACTGGCGTAGAGAATGTATACATGCCAATGTTCATTCCGGAATCTCTTCTTGATAAAGAAAAAGACCATGTAGAAGGATTTGCACCGGAGGTTGCATGGGTGACACACGGCGGTCTTGACCAGCTCCAGGAACGTCTTTGCGTACGTCCTACTTCAGAGACTCTGTTCTGTGATTTCTACCAGAAAGAGATCCAGTCCCACAGAGACCTTCCGAAGGTATACAACCAGTGGTGTTCTGTAGTTCGCTGGGAGAAGACTACCCGTCCATTCCTTCGTTCCCGTGAGTTTTTATGGCAGGAAGGCCACACTGCACATGCTACAGCAGAGGAAGCAAAAGAGCGTACTATTCAGATGCTGAACCTGTATGCAGACTTCTGTGAGGAAGTACTGGCCATCCCGGTGATCAAAGGTCAGAAGACAGACAAAGAGAAATTTGCAGGTGCTGAGGCAACTTATACCATCGAGTCTCTGATGCATGACGGAAAAGCACTTCAGTCCGGAACCAGCCATAACTTTGGCGATGGATTTGCAAGAGCATTTGGTATCCAGTATACAGATAAGAACAACCAGCTTCAGTATGTACATCAGACCTCCTGGGGAATGACCACCCGAATGATCGGTGCCCTGATCATGGTTCATGGAGACAACAGCGGACTTGTTCTTCCTCCAAGAATCGCTCCTGTACAGGCAGTTGTAATTCCAATCCAGCAGAGAAAAGAGGGAGTTCTGGAGAAGGCAGATGAACTGACACAGATCCTTAAGGCTGCTGGAATCCGTGTGAAAGCAGATGTTACAGATAAGAGTCCGGGATTTAAATTTGCAGAGCAGGAGATGCGTGGTATTCCGGTAAGAATCGAGTGCGGCCCGAAGGATATTGAAAATGGTCAGGCCGTGATCTGCAGAAGAGATACCAGAGAGAAATATATCGTGAAGTTTGAGGAGCTTGCTTCCAAGGTTCAGGAAGTACTTGACACCATGCAGAAGGATATGCTGGAAAGAGCAAGGGCTCACAGAGATGCCCATACCTATGTGGCAACTAACTATGAGGAGTTCAAGGAGACCATCAACACAAAGCCTGGATTTGTAAAGGCTATGTGGTGCGGCAACCGTGAATGTGAAGACAAGATCAAAGAAGATGTTCAGGCAACTTCCAGATGTATGCCTTTTGAGCAGGAACATTTAAGTGACGTATGCGTATGCTGCGGAAAACCTGCCAAGAAGATGGTATACTGGGGACGGGCTTATTAATAACAAAAAGGGGCAAAAGTTTTTTGCCCCGCTTTGTTTTTGTGAAACAGGATTTTGTGCCTGTGTAAAAAGAAAGCTGGTGAGATACGATGCACTTTGAAATTCCACAAAAAGTTGAAATTATTATAAATACTCTGGAAGAGGCAGGCTTTGAAGCCTACGCAGTAGGAGGCTGTGTCCGGGATGCGCTTCTTGGAAGAACGCCGAATGATTGGGATATCACCACTTCCGCAAAGCCGGAGCAGGTAAAAGTCCTGTTTCGCAGAACTGTGGATACCGGTATTGCCCATGGAACTGTGACGGTGCTTCTGGACAAGGACGGGTTTGAGGTTACCACCTACCGTGTGGATGGAGAATATGAGGATGGACGTCATCCAAAGGAAGTGACTTTTACAGCAAGCCTTGAGGAAGATTTAAAGCGCCGTGATTTCACCATCAATGCAATGGCCTACAATCCGAAAAAAGGCCTGGTAGATCTTTTTGAGGGGCAAAAGGATCTGAAAGATAAGGTAATCCGCTGCGTTGGTGATCCCTTGGAGCGTTTTACAGAGGATGCTCTTCGGATCATGCGTGCAGTCCGCTTTTCAGCACAGCTTGGCTTTTCCTTGGAAGAGAACACAAGAAAAGCACTTTCAGTGCTTGCTCCTAATTTAAAGCATGTCAGTGCGGAAAGGATTCAGGTGGAACTGGTAAAGCTTCTGGTGTCCCCTCATCCGGACTATTTAAGAACTGCTTACGAGGCCGGAATCACGAAGGAATTTCTACCGGAATTTGACCGTTGTATGGAGACTCCCCAGAATACCCCCCATCACTGTTATTCTGTGGGAGAGCATATCCTTCACAGCCTTTTATATGTGCAGGAAGATAAAGTACTGCGTCTGACCATGCTCCTTCACGACATCGGCAAACCTGTTGTCCGGACTACGGATAAAAATGGCAGGGATCATTTTAAAATGCATGCCCCGGAAGGGGAAATAATGGCAAAAGGAATCCTGCGCCGTCTGAAGTTTGATAATGACACCATTGGAAAAGTGTGCAGGCTGATCCGCTGGCATGACCTTCGGCCCACACCGGAAATGGCAGATGTGAGAAAGGCCATGAATGTAATCGGAGAAGACCTTTTTCCAATGTGGATGGAAGTGCAATATGCAGATAATCAGGCAAAAAGCGATTACCGCAGACAGGAAAAAGAAGCCCGCCAGGAAGGTGTGCGAAAGGCCTGGGAGGTGATCACCAGGGAGAAACAGTGCGTTTCCCTGAAAAAACTGGCAGTAACCGGTTCAGATCTGATCGCAGCGGGAATGAAGCCAGGAAAAGAGATTGGAAATACCTTAAATGCCCTTCTGGAACTGGTGCTGGAAAATCCAGAGAAAAATACGAAACAGACACTTCTTGCCTGTGCCTTTACAGAAAATCAGAACTAAAAGATGCCATCCAAAGGAAACTTTGCAATAGAATAACCATCCCTCCTCACTCATAAGATAGAAGGTATCCAGAAGTTGCGTTTCTGCCAGAGGCAGTTCGTATGTATGAGTGACGGGGGGATTTTAATTTGTATGATTTCGGACTTAGTACCCTGGATCAATACGGGCTTACCGCCCAGACTTCCTACAGAACACGGGGAGCCCTTGTTTGCCGCACAGAAAAAGGACTTTTGATCATCAGGGAGTTTCATGGCTCAGAAACAAAGCTGCAGCTTCAGCAGCAACTGTTAAAAATACTTTTGGCAGAGGGGAAAAAGGTGGATATCTTTCTGGAAAACCAGACAGGCACTCTTGTGACCTGTGATAAGGACAACATTCCATATACAGTGCAGACCTGGTATGAAGGGCGGGAATGTGACACGAAATCCAGAGAAGATATCCTGAAAAGTGTGGAAACTCTGGCTTTGTTACATAAATCTATGAAAATGCCTTTTCAGAAATTTTATGCAGCCAGATCTCTGGAGGAAGAGTATATAAGGCATAACCAGGAACTGCGGAAAATACGAAAATATATCCGGAAAAAAGGTGCTTCCGGGGAATTTGAAAAGGATTATCTGGCAAATGTACAGTGGTTTCTGGAAAAAGGGGAAAAGGCCCTGGAAAAGCTGAAGCACTCCGATTATCCGGTTTTACAGAAAAAAGTGTCCGAAGAGGGCAGTATCTGTCATGGAGAATACAATCAGCATAACGTACTTCTTGGGAAAAATTTTACTGCAGTTACCAATTTTGGACACTTTGCCTTTGATATCCAGATGGCAGACCTGTATTGTTTTATGAGGAAAATTCTGGAAAAATACAGCTGGAACCAGGATCTGGCCAGGGAAATGCTGGAAAGCTACCACAAGATCAGACCCATCACACCTTCTGACTGGAAGAATCTGGAAATCCGTTTCACCTATCCGGAAAAATACTGGAAACTGGCCAATTATTATTTTTCTCATAATAAAGCCTGGATTTCCGGAAAGAATACAGAAAAGCAGAAAAAGATCATTTTACAGAGAGATTTGTGGGGGGATTTTACCGAAAAATGTTTTGGAAAATACCCTTTCTAATGCAAAAACCTTGACAACAAAGTGCAAAAGGTATATATATAGATGATAGAGCGCTGTCGCCTTTGGCAGGCCAATTCATTAAATAAGAAAGAATCATCATTAGAGGAGGAAACACCATGAATAAAACTGAATTAGTAGCAGCTATGGCGAAAGAGACCAATCTGTCCAAAAAGGACGTTGAAGCTGTTTTAAAATCTTTCATCGATGTTGTATCTGAAGAACTTAAAAAAGGTGAGAAAGTACAGTTAGTTGGCTTTGGTACATTTGAAGTCAGCGAAAGAGCAGCAAGAGAAGGAAGAAATCCTCGTACAGGCGAGACTATGAAGATCGAATCTTCCAAAGCTCCGAAATTCAAAGCTGGTAAGGCTTTAAAGGACATGGTTAACGCATAAGATCACAGGCTTTTGCCTTTAGGGGGGACTTCGGTTCCCCCTTTTTTTCCATGAAAGTCCCAGTGGTTAGCTGTGGCAGGCCGTAGGCGCACAGCAGCTGACTTTCATATATGATGATGTCGCCTGCCGGTGACATGTCCGTTTTGAAAGGAATAGATTATGAGATTAGATAAATTTTTAAAGGTATCCCGTCTTATCAAGAGAAGAACTGTGGCAAATGAGGCATGTGATGCAGGCAGAGTCCTGGTCAATGACAAGGCTGCAAAGGCATCTGTCCAGGTGAAAACCGGAGATACCATTGAAATCCAGTTTGGAAGCCGCAATGTGAAGGTGGAGGTGCTGGATGTGAAAGAAACTGTAAAAAAAGAAGAAGTAGAGAACCTTTACCGCTACATTTGAGAGTTCTATTTGCTGCCTGGACTTCATAAATTAACATTGAACCCACACTTCTAGGAGAGAGCCGTTGGAAGAAAAAGACAGGAAGGTATCCCATAGTCTGGAGATGAAAAACCGCCGGAATGTGTTTCTTACAGGTGTCACGGAAATCTTATCTTTCGATGAAAAAGAGATCCTGCTTCTTACAGAAGAGGGCAGGCTGATGCTAAAAGGCTTGCACCTTCATGTAAAAGGTCTGGATCTGGAAAAAGGAGAAGCGGTACTGGAAGGCCATGTGGATTCTCTTATCTATCTTTCTAAAGAGTCCGGAAAAAAGGAAGAATCCCTGTTAAAAAGGATGTTCCGATAGTCTATGAGCAGTTATATCCACTATGAAATATGGCTATTTCTTCAGGCCTTAGTCATGGGAGCTGTCCTTCTCTTATGTTACAGCACATTTGACATATTAAAAAAACTTCTGCCGTTCCACAGGCTGCTGGCAGGAATCCTGGATCTGGTTTTCTGGTTCCTGGCAGGAATCGTGGTGTTTGTGGCAATTTACAAAAACAATCAGGGAAGTATCCGGATTTTTCTGTTTTTGGGGCTTTTTGGGGGAGCAATTCTTGCCGGCTGGTGGCTGAGACCTTTTTATGAAAAAATGGGAATCCGGATCATGGGATTTTTGGCGGGATTAATAAAAAAATGGATAAAATGGTTGCTATTTTTTCTCAGACGTTGTAAAATTCTGATGGATAATCTGCAAAACCGTACAAAAAAAGTACTTAAAATTGATTTGCAGGTGAAAAGAGGCAGAAAACTTGGGAAAGTCAGGGAAAAAAAACAGGAAAAAAAGAATAGGAGCAAATCACCTCGGGATGTTCGGCATAGCTCTGATCGTTCTGGTACTTCTGACTACCCTGATGGTGGAGAGTCGGGATCTTAATACTGCGCTGGCTGGTTATGACGCACGGGCGGCAGCTTTGAACCAGAGTATTGAGGATGAGCAGACACGTACAGAAGAGATTCAGAAGCTGAAGGAATACATGCTCACAGATGAATATGCAGAGCAGGCAGCAAGAGAGAAGCTTGGTATGATCAAGGAAAATGAGATCATTTTCCAGGAGGAAAGCGGCTCCTGATCAGATGCCGGAATTTGTAAGGTTCTGCGAAAAGTTTTTTCGGGTGTTCGCCCGTGTTTGACAGATATTTTAGATTCTTTCCCCTATAATAGGCGTAAGGCTGTGCAGGGGAGGGGAGAATATGCAGGAATGGATAATTGCCATGCTCGTGATCAGTATACTTCTGATTTTGCGGGACATGGCAAAAACTGTCTTGTCAGGAAGAGAAAGGATCAGGGAATCAGAATTCCTGGAAGAGAAGAATCCACAAAGAGAAAAGGTAGAGCGCTATGCCGCTTCTTTTCGAAAGCTGGCAGACAGTTTTTACGGAATGCCGTACAGAAAGGATTATCTGAGCAGCAGACAGGTGGAGAGCATTGTCAGAAATGTTTGCGATGGGGTCTGTGGCCATTGTTATCAGCGGGAAATCTGCTGGGGAGAGAAGATGCCGGAGATGTATCAGGGCTGTGAAAAGCTGATCCGCTGCATAGAAGATGGAAATACGGAAAGACTTCAGGAAGTGAAAAGTGAATGGATGGGGATCTGCAGCAAGTTCCTGCTGTTTTATGAAGCTGTGAATGAGGGCTTTTCCAGGGAACGTCAGAAACTGGTGTGGGACAACCGTCTGATTGAAAACAGGCTGGCAGTGGCACAGCAGCTTCAGGAGGTTTCCAGGATTATGGATATGGTAGCAGAGAACCTGTATGATATCTCTGCAGCAGAACCTGTACTTGCAGAAGAACTGAAAAAAAAGTTCCGGAAGCGTCACATTATCGTCAGGCAGGTCTGGGTGATGGACAAGGTGGAGGGCCGCAGGCAGATTTTTATCACCATGCGGGCCAGAAGCGGTCAGTGCATTTCCGTGACAGAGGCGGCACAGATCCTTTCAGGAGAATGCGGTACACCTATGGCTGCTGTAAGCGGCGGCAGACGGGTGGTCAATGGAGAATATCATACGGTACACTTTGTGGAGGATGTGAGTTATCAGGTTATGTATGGAGTGGCCAGGCTGACCAAGGAACAGGAAAAGGTTTCCGGAGATAATTATGTATGCCGTCAGGAAGAGGCAGGGCGATTTGTAATGTGTCTTTCCGATGGGATGGGCTCCGGGATGGAGGCTTGCCGGGAAAGCGAGGAAGTGGTGGAACTTCTGGAACAGTTTCTGGAATCCGGCTTTTCCCAGGAGACCGCTGCAAAGATGGTGAATTCTGCCCTTGTGATGCGCGGGCAGGAAGGGATGTTTTCCACTGTGGATATCTGTGCAGTGGATCTGTATACAGGAATCTGTAATTTTTTAAAAGCCGGGGCTTCTTCTACCTTTATAAAAAGAGATCACTGGGTGGAAGCTATTTCCTCAGAAAGCCTTGCGGCAGGACTGATACAGCAGATTGATTTTGAAACCGCATCCAGAAAGCTTTATCATGGGGATTATCTGATCATGATGACAGATGGAGTGCTGGATGCCCTTCCGCAGGAGCGGGAGGAGGAGACCATGAAAGAGATCATTATGGATGTTCATGAGGAAACTCCAAAAGAAATGAGCAGAGGAATCCTGGAGAGGGTTTTGGGATACAGCGATTACTGTGCAAGAGATGACATGACGGTCCTGGTGGCAGGCATGTGGAAGAAATAAAAGAGAAAAAGGCAGGCCATATGTATCGGAAAGTGGAGAATTATATAAAAAGGCATGAGATGATCCGGAAAGGGGATGTAGTGCTGGCCGGAGTTTCCGGAGGCGGAGATTCCATGGCCATGCTGGCTATGCTCAAGGGATATCAGAAGAAACTGGATTTTACATTGGGAGCAGTGCATGTACATCATGGAATCCGCGGGGAAGAAGCAAACCGGGATGAAGCGCTGGTGAGACAGATGTGTAGTCTATGGGAAATCCCCTTTCGGGCTTATCATTATCCGGTTCCGGAGATTGCAAAAGAAAAGAAAATGGGATTAGAAGAAACCGGGCGGATGGTCCGAAGGGAAGCTTTTCAAAGAGCCTGCCAGGATTTCGCCAGGGAGATTCCCTTGCTTACAGGGAAAAATGTGAGGGTGCGTATTGCACTGGCGCATAATGAGAATGATGTGGCAGAGACCCTTCTTCATAATCTGTGCAGAGGAACCGGTCTTCGGGGGCTGGCTTCCATACAGCCTGTAAGGGATTCTTTGATCCGGCCGGTGTTGTGCCTGAAAAAAACAGAGATCCAGGAATTTCTGGAACAGGAAAATATTCCTTATGTAACAGACAGCACCAATCTTACGGATGATTACACCAGAAACCGGATCCGGCATAAAGTAATCCCTCTTTTGGAGGAAATCAATACAGCCAGTGTTCTGCATATGGCGGAAACAGCGGAACTGATGGAACAGGCAGCTTCCTGCATGGAACGGCTGGGAGGGCTTCTTGTTGAAAAATATGGAAAAGAACAGGAAGGCGTTTTTTTTCTGGCAGATGGTTTCTGGGAAGAAGAGCCGACAGCTGCGGCTTATGGCATTCTGGCTGTATTTGAACGGCTGTCTGGAAAAAGAAAGGATTTTACAGCAGCCCATGTAAAAAGCATATCCGGTTTAAGAAGCCTGCAGACCGGAAGGAAGATCAGCCTTCCTTATGGCCTTGTGGCAAGCAGGACTTATGGCGGAATTTTTTTTGAAAAAGTACAAAGCTGTGAAATAGAAACATCTCGGGCTGCTGCCGGATGGTCAATTCCCCTGCCAGGAAAGGTACAGCTTCCAGTGGGAGAGGTTACCACAAAAATATTTTTCAATGAAGGCTATAAGATTGAAGAAAAAAAGTATACGAAATGGTTTGATTATGATAAAATAAAAAATGAACTGTCTATTCGGACAAGACAGCAGGGAGATTATCTGATCGTAGACGAAAAGGGGAGCAAAAAGAAGCTGAACCGCTATTTTATAGATGAGAAGATCCCGTCCCGGGAAAGAGACCGGATTTTGCTGCTGACTGCCGGAGCAGAGGTTTTGTGGGTGCTGGGAGGCCGCATGAATGCCGATTATAAGATCACGCCCCAGACCAGAAGGATATTGGAAATACAATACCAAGGAGGAGAAAATAATCATGAGTGAGAAGATCAGGGTTTTACTGGATGAGGAAACTGTAGAAAAGCGTATCTGCGAGATCGCAGCAAAGATCAGCGAAGAGTACAAGGGGAAAGAAATCCACATGATCTGTGTACTTAAGGGCGGCGTATTTTTCATGTGTGAGCTTGCAAAGAGGATCACAGTGCCGGTAACTCTTGATTTTATGTCCGTTTCCAGTTATGGCGATGATACAAAATCAAGCGGTGTTGTAAGGATTGTGAAGGATCTGGATCAGCCTCTTGAGGATAAAGAGGTTCTGGTAGTGGAAGATATCATAGATTCCGGAAGAACACTCAGCTATCTGCTGGATGTTCTGAAAAGACGTAATCCAAACAGCGTGAAGCTCTGTACACTTTTGGACAAACCGGACCGCAGGGTAGTAGAGGGCGTTGATGTAGATTACTGCTGCTTTAATATCCCGGATGAGTTTGTAGTAGGTTATGGCCTTGATTATGCCCAGAAATACAGAAATCTGCCATATATAGGAGTGGTGGAGTTCGAATGAAAGGAGAAACAGGCAAGTGAATAAGCATTCAGGCAGATTGAGCTTATACCTTGTGCTGATCGTAGCTTTGATCGCTGGTTATTTTTATCTGAATAACCAGGTGGCAACCCAGAGTGATTATACCATGGGACAGCTTGAGCAGGCACTTGAGGATGGAAAGGTATATGATGCAAAAATCCACCAGAACAGTGAAGTCCCCACAGGTTCTGTGGTAGTCAGTATTAAAGATGAGGGACAAAAAAGGGTTTATGTGGCAGACGTGAAGGAAGCGGAGCACCTGCTCCGGGAAAACGGAATCGATCCGGTTACAGAGGATATTCCGAAACAAAGTGTATTCTTTACCTCTATTTTTCCGGTGCTTCTCACATGCGGACTGATCGTTTTCCTTATGCTTATGATGAACCGCCAGATGGCAGGAGGTGGTGGCGGCAATGCCAAGATGATGAATTTTGGCAAAAGCAGAGCCAGAATGTCCATGCCAGATGATAAAAAGGTGACATTCCAGAATGTTGCAGGTCTGGAAGAGGAAAAAGAAGAGTTAAAAGAAGTGGTAGACTTTTTGAAGTCTCCGGAAAAATATACCAAGGTAGGAGCCAGAATTCCAAAAGGAGTACTTCTTGTAGGCCCTCCGGGTACTGGTAAGACCCTTCTTGCAAAGGCTGTAGCCGGGGAAGCCGGGGTACCGTTTTTCTCTATTTCCGGTTCTGATTTTGTGGAAATGTTTGTTGGTGTAGGTGCGTCACGTGTGCGTGACCTTTTTGAAGAAGGCAAGCGCCATGCACCCTGTATTATCTTTATTGATGAGATCGATGCAGTGGCAAGGCAGCGTGGGACCGGTATGGGCGGCGGACATGATGAGAGGGAGCAGACTCTGAACCAGCTTCTGGTTGAGATGGACGGTTTCGGAGTTAATGAGGGAATTATTGTGATGGCTGCTACCAACCGTGTGGACATCCTGGATCCGGCAATCCTGCGTCCAGGCAGATTTGACCGTAAGGTAGGAGTGGGACGTCCGGATATCAAGGGAAGAGAAGAAATCTTACATGTCCATGCAAAGGATAAGCCTCTGGGCGAAGATGTGGATTTGAAGCAGATTGCCCAGACCACAGCTGGATTTACAGGTGCAGATCTGGAGAATCTGATGAATGAGGCTGCCATTTCCGCAGCAAAAAGCGGCCATGCTTTTATCAGACAGCAGGATATCAAGAATTCCTTTATCAAAGTGGGAATCGGAGCTGAGAAGAAGAGTAAGGTGATCTCCGAGAAAGAGAAGAGGATCACAGCTTACCATGAAGCTGGCCATGCGATTTTGTTCCATGTACTTCCGGATATGGAATCTGTCTATACGATTTCCATTATCCCTACCGGAATGGGGGCTGCCGGATATACTATGCCTCTTCCGGAAACAGATGAAATGTTTAATACAAAGGGCAAAATGCTGCAGGATATTACTACTCTTTTGGGAGGCCGTGTTGCAGAGGAGCTGATCTTCGGTGATATTACCACAGGCGCATCCAATGATATTAAGCGGGCTACCAGTGAGGCCAGATCTATGGTGACCAAATATGGTATGTCTGATAAGATCGGTCTGATCGCCTATGGAGAGGACGAGGATGAAGTATTTATCGGCAGAGATCTGGCTCATACCAGGGGGTATAGTGAGGATGTTGCCAAGGCTATTGACGGAGAAGTTCATCGCATCATAGAGGAATGCCATGAGAATGCAAGGAAGATCATTTCTGAGCATATGGGTGTTCTTCATGGTTGTGCCAAACTGCTTCTTGAGAAGGAAAAAGTCCATCGAGAAGAGTTTGAAGCACTTTTTACAATGGAAAATTAGGGGGAAAAGAATAAGAGTATATAAAATGCACAAAAAATAGCATTGATTTTTGTGAAGTTTATGCACACTTATTTGTTGCCACATGGTATTATATACATCGTAAAAACCCCCCAATACATTATATAGTTTTTGCTACACCCCATAAGAAGAAATACCTTCTCCAAAAAAGACAGCTTTTACCGGCTGTCTTTTTTACGTTAGAGCGTGTTTGGAAAAAGGTCCGGAAAACAAGATGATTTTAGAAATAAGCAGCAGAGGACATTTTCTCACATTTTGGTGAAAACGTCGGCAAGATGGGAAGAAGTTTGGAAGATAAGCCGAATTTTAGCTGTTGTGAAATATTTTGGTTTCAGTTAAAATAAATATCAGAGTGTAAAAAGGTGAAAGAGGGATAGTATGGAACGCAACGATTCAGATATTATGAAAAAAATGCAGTATATATTAAATATGAGGCCGGTATTGAACACGGAGGCATTGTTCAGCGACGGATCTGATTATTATCGCAGTCCGTCAAACCCAAAGGCCGGAGAGTCAGTGCGTATCCGGTTCCGTACACAGCGAAATAATGTGGATACTGTCTATCTGGTTTGCGAGGGAAAGAGGATCCAGATGGAAATCAGCGGTTCTTCCAATGGCTTTGATTATTATGAGACAAGCATTGTTATGGGAGAGGAAATCCTGCATTATCATTTCGAGATCATTTATGGGTGGGTGGTCTGTTATTATAATTACCAGGGTGTCAGTATGAGTGATGAAGCACGCCTGGAGTTTGAGATATATCCGGATTATGATACCCCTGAATGGGCGAAGGGGGCTGTGATGTACCAGATTTTTGTGGATCGCTTTTATAATGGGGATCCTTCAAATGATGTGGAGGACATGGAGTATTTTTATATTGGTGATAGCACCTCCAGGGTGAGGGATTGGGGGAAAATCCCGGCTGTAATGGGAGTGCGGGAATTCTATGGCGGAGATCTTCAGGGAATTCTTGATAAACTGGATTATCTTCAGGATCTTGGGGTAGATGTCATTTATCTGAATCCTATTTTTGTTTCCCCAAGTAACCACAAATACGATATTCAGGATTATGAATATGTAGATCCTCATTATGGGAAAATTGTAGAGGATATGGATGGCGGTCTTTTAAATGACGGGGATCGGGAGAATGCCCATGCCACAAAATTTATCAAACGTGTCACGGATAAGAAAAACCTGGAAGCCAGCAATGAGCTGTTTGTGAAGCTGGTAGAGGAAATCCATAAGCGTGGAATGAAGATTATACTGGATGGTGTGTTCAATCATTGTGGTTCATTTAACAAGTGGATGGACAGAGAACGGATCTATGAGAACCAGGAGGGATATCCCAAAGGAGCCTATATATCCGCAGACAGTCCGTATCGCTATTACTTTGATTTCTATGATGAAAACCGCTGGCCTTATAATCCTACTTATGATGGATGGTGGACCCACGATACACTTCCGAAGCTGAACTATGAGGCTTCAAGGGATCTGTATGATACAGTTCTGGAAATCGGAAAGAAATGGGTATCTGCACCTTACAATGTGGATGGATGGAGACTGGATGTGGCAGCAGATCTTGGCCACAGCAATGAGTTTAACCATCAGTTCTGGAGAGATTTCCGAAAATCTGTGAAGGAAGCCAATCCGGAAGCTATTATCCTCGCTGAGCATTACGGAAATCCGGAAAGCTGGCTGCAGGGAGATGAATGGGATACTGTCATGAACTATGATGCATTTATGGAGCCACTGACCTGGTTCCTCACTGGTATGGAGAAGCACAGTGACGAATGCAGAGACGATCTTTATGGAAACAGTGATGCATTTATTGGAGCAATGAAGACACATATGAGGGCACTTCACATGTCTGCCCTTTATACTTCCATGAATGAACTGTCCAATCATGACCATTCCAGATTCCTTACCAGAACCAACAGACGGGTGGGCAGAATTTCCTATGCAGGAGCTGAGGCAGCTTCCCAGAATATCAATCCTGCGGTTATGCGTGAGGGTGTAGTTGTTCAGATGACCTGGCCGGGAGCGCCTACTGTGTATTACGGCGATGAGGCAGGTGTATGTGGTTTCACAGATCCGGATAACAGAAGGACGTATCCATGGGGACATGAGGATCAGATGATGATCGCATTCCATCGTGATATGATCCGGATTCACAAGGAGTATGAGTTTTTGAGAAATGGTTCACTGATATTTTTGTGGAATGATTATCAGGGACTTTGTTTTGGAAGATTTTCCCATGACGAGAGAATAATCGTGATCTTGAATAACCGTGGTGAGGACAGAGAAGTGGAAATTGATGTGTGGAAAACAGGAATCAGCAGATTGCAGGATTCCCAGTTGAAGCGTGTGATGCTGTCTTACCGGGACGGATATACCACAGAGGAATATTTCTATACTGCAAAGGCCGGTATCATCAAAGTACCAATGCCAGCCTTTGGAGCA
Organism: uncultured Blautia sp.; assembly: GCA_934394595.1. GTDB lineage: Bacteria > Bacillota > Clostridia > Lachnospirales > Lachnospiraceae > Blautia_A. The sequence goes on from CAKRRX010000025.1 coordinate 15,821, forward strand.
ATGGTTTTGTATCACAAATGTGAAAATCCAAGGGATTTTCTGAAATAGAGGAAATAATGTCGTTTTTTTATCAAAGTGGTAGACGAATTGAAAAAAATCTGCTAAACTACATTCAGTGGAAATAGTTAAGGTGTTTCCAAAGATAGGAGGAATTTTATCATGTATGAGTTAGTTAATGCAACTGAGATGCTCCAAAAAGCAAAAGCCGGACACTATGCTGTTGGCCAGTTCAATATCAATAACCTTGAGTGGACAAAAGCTATCCTGCTTACAGCACAGGAACTGAATTCCCCGGTTATCCTGGGTGTTTCTGAGGGTGCTGGTAAGTATATGACCGGTTACAAAACTGTTGTTGGTATGGTGAAAGGCATGATGGAAGAGCTGAAGATCACTGTTCCGGTAGCACTTCATCTGGATCATGGCTCCTACGAAGGATGCCTGAAATGTGTTGAGGCTGGATTCTCATCCATTATGTTCGACGGTTCTCATTACCCGATCGATGAGAATGTTGCTAAGACTACTGAGCTGGTTAAGATCACCAGAGAGCATGGAATGTCCTTAGAGGCAGAGGTTGGCTCCATCGGCGGTGAGGAAGACGGCGTTATCGGTATGGGCGAGTGCGCAGATCCTAACGAGTGCAAGAGAATTGCAGATCTTGGTATTGATTTCCTGGCAGCAGGTATTGGAAATATCCATGGTAAATATCCGGCTAACTGGAAGGGCTTAAGCTTTGAGACTCTGGATGCAATCCAGCAGCTTACTGGCGACATGCCATTAGTTCTTCACGGCGGCACAGGTATTCCTACAGATATGATCAAGAAAGCAATCGATCTTGGCGTTTCTAAGATCAATGTAAACACAGAGTGCCAGCTTTCTTTCGCAGCAGCTACACGTAAATACATCGAGGAAGGCAAGGATCAGCAGGGCAAAGGATATGACCCACGTAAGCTTCTTGCACCTGGATTTGATGCAATCAAGGCTACTGTTAAGGAAAAAATGGAGATCTTCGGATCCGTTGGAAAAGCCTGAATATGATTTTTCTCCGCAATAGCGGAATAAGAGAGGGGACTGCGATGAGCAGTCCTCTTTTTGTAAAAATGGTGTATGTAAAACTATTAAAGTGACAATTAATAAATAAAAAGATTCCTACTCTCTAAAAAAATGAACATGTTTCTTGATTTTTTATCATGGTTTTTTATCATAAAAATCAGTATCATATAAACATCTTAAGAAACGGATCTCAAAGAAAAGGAGAGTAAGAATTATGAAGATGAGAAAAATCACAGCAATGGGACTTAGTGCAATTATGGCAGCATCTATGGTACCAGCATTACCAGTTATGGCAGATGACGCAGCAGGAAAGGTTTACTACTTAAACTTTAAGCCAGAGCAGGATGAAGCATGGCAGAATCTGGCAGCAAAATATACAGAAGAGACAGGCGTTCCGGTAACCGTTGTTACAGCAGCTTCCGGTCAGTATGAGACAACCCTTCAGTCCGAGATGGCTAAGAGCGATGCTCCTACACTGTTCCAGGTAAACGGACCTGTAGGACTTAAGAACTGGAAAGATTACTGCTATGATCTGTCCGGATCTGACATTTACTCACAGCTTACATCTGATGCTTACACTGTAAAAGATGGTGATGCAGTTGACGGTATTGCATACGTAATCGAGTCCTATGGACTGATCGTAAACAAAACATTACTGGAAAAAGCTGGTTACACAGTAGATGACATTAAGAGCTTTGATGATCTGAAAAAAGTAGCAGATGACATCCAGGCAAGAAAAGATGACCTGGGAGTTAAAGGTGCTTTCACAAGCGCTGGTATGGACGGATCCTCTGACTGGAGATTCAAAACTCATCTTGCAAACCTGCCAATCTACTATGAGTATCAGGCTGATGGAATTGATGATACAGATGCAATCAAGGGAACCTACCTTGACAACTATAAGAATGTATTTGATCTTTACATCACAGATTCTACCTGCGATGGAGCAGAACTTTCTGCTAAGACTGCTGATGATTCACGTAATGAATTTATCAACGGTGAAGCAGTATTCTATCAGAATGGTTCCTGGGAATATGGTGAACTTTCCAAGACATACAGCGATGACGAACTGGCTATGATCCCGATTTACTTCGGCGTAGATGATGCAAACGAAGGTCTTGCAACTGGTACAGAGAACTTCTGGTGTGTAAACAAAGAAGCATCTGAGGAAGATATCCAGGCAACACTTGATTTCATGAACTGGTGTGTAACTTCTGAGGATGGAACAAAGGCTATGTCAGAAGACATGGGCTTCACAATTCCTTTCAAAACAGCACAGGAGTCCACAAATGTATTTGTAAAACAGGATGCAGAGTATACAGCAGCAGGTCTTACTCCTGTATCATGGAACTTCACAACAATGCCATCTGAAGAGTGGAAGAATGGTCTTGGTACAGCACTTACATTATATGCAGCTGGAACAGGTTCCTGGGATGATGTAGTATCCGCATTTGTTGATGGATGGGCAACTGAAAAAGCTCTTTCTGAGTAATTTAAGTAAAGAATAAATTCTTTCCAACAGCATATAATTATGATAGAAATAAATCATATAGAATGGTGAACAGGGTGGGGAGGCAGCAAGCTGGCCTCCCCGTTTTGTTTGAAAGAATAACAGGGAAAAACATGGTGTCTGACAGGAACAGGAGGAGTGAGAAAAGATGGTAGGAAAATCTCTGAAAAAGTGTTGGCCTGTATTTGTTCTGCCTACACTGGCAGCCTTTATTATCGGTTTTTTGTGGCCATTTATCTGGGGCATTTATCTTTCATTTTGTAAATTTACAACTGTAAAAGATGTGGTCTGGGTAGGACTTGACAATTATAAAAAAATTATGATCGGCGGAGACTTCAGTCATGCATTCTGGTTGACCGTTGTATTCGCATTTGTGTCCAGTATTCTGATCAATGTGCTGGCATTTGCCATTGCGCTGGCTCTTACAAAGGGCTTCAAAGGAACAAACGTGTTCCGTACTGTATTTTTTATGCCGAACCTGATCGGTGGTATCGTACTTGGTTATATCTGGCAGACGTTGTTAAACGGACTGCTTTCCATGTGGGGACAGCCTCTTTTGAAACTGTCTGCAACAAACGGTTTTATTGGTATGATCATTCTTCTTTTGTGGCAGCAGATCGGATATATGATGATTATCTATGTGGCAGGACTTAACAATGTATCTCCGGATCTGATTGAAGCAGCACAGATTGATGGTGCAACAGCAACGCAGATTCTGTTTAAGATCAAAATCCCGATGATCATGCCATCTGTAACAATTTGTACATTCCTTACTCTTACAAACGGATTCAAAATGTTCGACCAGAACCTTTCCCTTACAGGTGGAGATCCTGGAAAGCAGTCACAGCTGCTTGCTCTGAATATTTATGATACATTCTATGGACGAAGCGGCCCGATGTGGAAGGGTATTGGCCAGGCAAAGGCTGTTGTATTCTTTGTACTGGTTGTGGTAATTGCCCTGATTCAGCTTCGTGCAACATCATCTAAGGAGGTGCAGGCATAATGGCAGATAAGAAAAAAAGCATTATTCCGACTATCATTCTTACCCTTATTTCCATTATCTGGATTTATCCGATTGTTATGATTTTATTCAACTCCCTGAAAGTGGAGCAGGCAATCACAACATCCGGTGTATTCCAGCTTCCTACTTCCGAGACATGGAATGGAATCCAGAACTTTGTTGCCAGTGTGACACAGATGGATTTTCTCAAATCCTTTTGGTACAGCCTTGTGATCTCTGTAATGTCTGTAGTGCTGATCCTTCTTTGCTGTTCCATGTGTGCATGGTACATTGTCCGTGTAAACGGAGTGCTTTCCAAGGTGCTGTATTATCTTTGTGTATTCAGTATGGTAGTTCCTTTCCAGATGGTTATGTTTACCCTGGCAAAAACAGCAGATACCCTGCGATTGAACAATCCATATACCATCTGCATTATTTATCTTGGATTCGGTGCAGGACTTGCAGTATTTATGTTTACAGGATTTGTAAAAGGCAGTCCTTTGGAAATCGAGGAAGCTGCCATGATCGATGGCTGCAGTCCCCTGCAGGTATATTTTAAGATCCTGATGCCGATCCTGAAACCAACTATCATTTCTACCGCGATTCTGGAGCTGATGTGGGTATGGAACGATTATCTTCTGCCAACTCTGGTTCTGGATATCAAACAATACAAGACCATTCCAATGGCAATTCAGTATTTCCGCGGAAGCTACGGACATGTACAGATGGGACCTATGATGGCAAGTATTATGATAGACATTATTCCGATTATTGTAGTTTATCTGGTATGCCAGAAATACATTATCGAAGGTGTTGTAGCAGGTGCTGTAAAGGGCTGATATTTTTTCAGAATTCCCTTTTCAATATGAGATCTGAATGTTAAAATAAAGATAGTTCTTTGCGTAAATGCAGAGGGCTATCTTTTGTTATAAAAACCTCGGAGTCTTTTGGACTTCCACAAATTATAAATATCAGATCGGAGTACGGGGATATGTACAGAGTATTGATCACAGATGACGAGAAAATCGAGCGTGAGGGAATTAAGTTTCTTTTGTCTATGGAAGAGGGAGAATATGAGATTCAGGAGGCGTCCAATGGCAAGCAGGCGCTGAATATCCTGCGCAGCCAGCAGATTGATTTTCTTCTTACCGATATCAAGATGCCGCATATGGATGGACTGGAGCTGGCACAAAAGGCCAGAGAAGAGAATCCGGAGCTTCCCATTGTAATATTCAGTGGATATAGTGACTTTTCCTTTGCTCAGGAAGCTATGCGATATGGGGTGAAGGATTATGTCCTGAAGCCTGTGGATCCGGATACCTTTCACGAGACTATCGAAAAGGTCAAAGCAGAGCTCACTGATACCAAGATAAAGAAGCAGAAAGCAGAAAAAGAGAAGAATTTTCTTCTTCAGTACTTTTTACAGACCTATTTGTATTCCGGTAATGAAGATATCCTGAAAAAAGCAGGGGATATTCTGGAAAACTCCAGTTGGGATCAGTGGCATTGCGCCATTTTGATCGAGTCAGACAACTCCTTTTTTGACAATGTATCCGATGAGATTGATGAGGAACTGATGCAGGGACTGCATCGGAACTTTTTTTATCTGAATTTGAATACAAGGCAGTCAATTTTGCTTTTTTCTGATGTGTACTGCGATTATCAGTTAGTGGCAAAGCATCTGTATGATCTGCTGAAGCAGAATTATTCCGGCAGCTTTCATCTTGCAGTAAGCAGCAGGTTTGAAGGACATGAAGCTCTGCCTGGAATCATGTCACAGTTGGAACAGACCATGGAGGAGAAATTTTATCATCCAGATGTTCATATTTTTAACAATGAGACAGATGAAATTCATCCGGTAAATGCTGAAACCCAGGATTCACAGCTGATGCAGAAAATTTCCGAAGATATTTCCCGCAAGGATGTAGAGCAGCTTAAAAAGCATTTTGAATGTCTTGTGAAGAAATACGAGAATGACACCCGTTTCTCTGCAATGTATGTGAAGTTTGTGTTTTCCAATGTGATTCAGGAGCTTTTTCAGGAAAATCAGTTTTCAGAGGAGCGTAAACTGGATCATGAAATTGAAAAATTATACAGCTGTACAGATTTGAAACAGATTCTGGCTATTACCCAGGAGAATATCCGGGAATATGAAGAGTTTTTGGAAAGATCCATGAGCGGCTCCAGAGATGAAGTGGCATCTGTAAAAAATTATATTTATCAGCATTATGCGGAGGATCTGAGTCTTGAAACACTGGCTGAAAAGGTCTATCTATCTTCCGGATATCTCAGCTTTATTTTCAAAAAAGAGACAGGGATGAATCTGAATCGGTTTATTCGCGTGGTGCGGATGGAGAAGGCAAAAGAGCTTCTGTGTTCTTCTAATATGAAAGTAGCACAGGTCAGTGAACAGGTGGGAATTCCAAATGTTTCCTATTTCTGCAGAAGTTTTCGGGAATACTATGGAAGCAGTCCTGAATCCTACCGGAAAGGAACCGGTGAAGAGGATGAGAATACCGGCAGCCATAAAGAATAAATTTAAAAACATGAAATATCGTCACAAGCTTACCATTCTACTTGTGACTGCAAGCCTGGTTCCTATGATCCTGCTTGTGTGGTACAGTCATGACCGCATGAGCAGTCTGCTTCAGGAAAAAGAGATGGAAGATATGTCCTCTATTCTGGAGCAGACTGGAGAGGGAATCGACAGTCAGATCGAAGTTTTTTCCAGTCTATTGAATTATCTTACCTATTCCCCGGATATTGAGGATCTGATCACAGAAAAAAATTTGAATAATTATTATGCTTACAGGAAATATACAGAAGTGGCAGATCCACTTTTATCTGTACCAAAATCCTATCATGATGCAATTTTGCAGATCCAGCTTTTTGCAGACAGTATTAAGGTGCGCCACGAGTATACTCTTGTGCCGTTATCTGAGGTGAATCAAGAGTGGTGGTATGATAAGCTGACTGAAGATGTTTCTGTGCAGTGGGTGGTGGACAGCCAGAAACCGGAGATTGCTGCGGTAAGGAGGATTTACTCAGGAAAAGAACAGACGGCAGTTCTTTGTATTACTCTGGATTATAATAAGATTTTTCAGCCCTTTGAGAATATTATATCCACACAGTCCGGTGGGATGATCCTGGATAAAGCGGGAAACGTCCTGTTTCAGAAGGAGATGCTGGAGGAAAAGAATTCTGGCAATGCAGATCAGAATGATATAGGGGAAAATGAAATAGAGAACAGCTATCTGGTTTCCAGGGAAATTCTGGAATCCGGACAGAGAGATTATGCCTTTGTGAACAGACAAAATGCATTATGCGGATGGAATTTTTACCTGTATAAGCGGCAGTCAGTTATTGACAGCTCTGTGTCTGGAATCCTGGTCAGTGAGATTCCACTGATTGGGACATGTGTGGCCATTATCCTGGTTCTTGGACTTTCTTTTTCCAGGATTTTTACCAGAAAGATTGAAGAACTTACAGAGAATATGAACCGTGTCAATGAAGGAAGCCGTGTGGTTACGGTAGACAGTGATGCAGGAGATGAGATCGGACTTCTGGTGCGCAGCTTCCGTAGTATGATGGAAGAAATCAACCGTTTGATCCATGAGGTTTACGAAAATAAAATTGCATTAAAAGAATTTGAATTAAAAGCACTGACTGCACAGATCAATCCCCATTTTCTTTATAATTCCCTCTCCATTATCAACTGGATGGCCATTCGAAGCCGCCAAAAAGAAATCAGTAGGGTTACTCTGTCCTTATCCATGTTTTATCGCACTGCATTAAGCAAAGGCCAGGATATGGTTACAGTAGATAATTGCATTCAAAATATTCGGGCCTATTTGGATATCCAGCTGGTGATGCATGACAATGATTTTCAGGTTATCTGGGTAATCGATCCGGAGGTGAAGGGGGATATTGTGCCAAAGCTTCTGATACAGCCTGTTGTAGAAAATGCTCTGGAGCATGGACTGGATATGAAGGAAGAAGGCGAAAAAATCCTAAAGCTTATATTTGTACAGGATGGTACAGATGTGCTGTTGGCAGTGGAAGACAATGGTCCTGGAATGGAGCAGAAGGAGGCTGATAAGCTTGTGACTTACCAGGCATCCGGATATGGACTGAAGAATGTCAATGACAGAATCAAGCTTTTGTATGGAGATTCTTATGAAATCCGGGTTCTCAGTAAAGTGGGAGAAGGAACCAGAGTAGAGATGCGAATCCCAAGACAGCTTGCGGGAGAAGAGGTAACAGCAGCAGAACAGTTTTCCGAAAAGAAATTCCTGCAAAGTGCTGACATAGATGAGAAAAATGAAAAAGGGGTTAAAAAAGATGGACCGTAAATGGAAAAAAAGAATACTGTGTATAACCCTTTTCTTTGGGCTTGCAATAACTGGATGCGGAAGCGGCGCTACAGAGGAAAAGGAAAATTCCCAGGTATTGTCAGAAGGAAGTTCCTCCGGGGATGTTCTTGTGAATGGGAAAGCAGAGGATTCCAAAGAGGAGGATACTACAGAGGCGGGTGCAGATAAATGGAAGAGGGCAGCTGGCACGCCATATGGAAAGTATCCTCAGCTGGTGACCTATACCCTGGGCCAGATGAGCGGTGCTAATAATTCCAATCTACCAGAAGGAAATACCTATGAGGATAATGCATACACCAGATATTTGAAACAGATTCTGAATATACAGAATAGAAATATATATATGGAGAGTGAAGATCGATATGACGATTATGTGAATGTTCTGGTAAATGATCACACTCTCCCGGATGTTCTGGTGGTTTCGGACAGGGAAATATTGAATACTCTTGTGGAAAATGATCTGGTGGAGGATCTCACAGATGTCTATGAAAACTGTGCTTCTGCAAGGATTAAAGCTATGTATAACAGCTATGGCCCACAGCTTCTGGGGGCCGGAACCTTTGATGGAAAGCTGATGGCACTGCCTGAGGCTGTGATTGATCATGGTCCCTGCCTTTTGTGGATGAGAAAAGACTGGATAAACCAGCTTGGCCTGGATGAGCCACAAACTCTGGAAGAAGCTATGGAAATTATCAGGGTGTTTCAGGAAAATCGAATGGGAGCAGAGGATGGAGAAGATCCGGTTGGGCTTGTATGTGACACCAATTTTGTTTCCACCACCAGCCAGAATTATTCTGTAGAACCGATTTTTGAGAAGTTTTATGCTTATCCAAGAAGATGGATCCAAGATGAGAATGGGGTGATTGTTTATGGTTCTCTTACAGAAGAAACGAAAGCAGCAGTTGCTTATCTGAGGGAGCTTTACGCACAGGGAATCCTGGATCAGAATTTTGCGCTCCGGGCTCAAAATAACATAAGGGATCTTGTTGTACAGGGAAAATGCGGGGCATTCTTTGGTCTTTGGTGGGCGCCGAACAATCCTCTTATGGATGTTATAGAAAGTGATCCCCAGGCAGATTGGGAGCCATATTATCTCACTGCTGATTATCAGCAAAAGGACAATGTGTATACCTCTTTTCAAGACAACAAATATGTGGTGGTGCGAAAGGGGTACGAGCATCCGGAAATTGTGATGAAAATTATCAGTGTACTATTTGATTTCAGTCGCTATGAGGGAGCAGAGGGAACTGATGATGCAGAAGAAATAAACAGTTATTTTGCCTTAAATGTAGATCCTACGGCACGTCCGCTGGTGATCAACGTAGATTATAATGAAGCTATTTACAATGTGACAAAGGATATACGAAGAGTGATGGCAGGTACCCAGAAAGAGAGCAATTTAACTGCTTTAGAGAAATCTTATTATGATGCCTGCATGGTGTATATTGATGGAACAGATGCTACAGTGGAAGACTGGGCCGCGTATAAGTCCAGAATTTCCGCAGTGGGTGTGCTGGTGGATGGTCACTACAAGTCTGTGAGACGGCAGTATCTGGCAGAGTCAGATGGAGAAGTTCCGAATATACTTGCCACTTTGGAGAAGAATGCTTTTATTCAGATGATCATGGGGGAACAGTCTATGGATTATTTTGATACATTTGTGGAAGAATGGTATGAACAGGGAGGACAGGAATTGACAGAACAGATTCGAAAGGAGAATTCCTGATGGTGGAGGAAATGCTTTTGCAGGACTGTTCCTTATGTCCAAGGCAGTGCCATGTGAATCGGATTTCCGGAAAAAAAGGTTATTGTGGTATGGGCAGCAGTATAAGGGCAGCCAGGGCTGCCCTGCATATGTGGGAGGAACCCTGTATTTCCGGAGAAAAAGGTTCGGGTGCAGTATTTTTTTCAGGTTGTGGGTTGCGATGCTGCTTTTGCCAGAACAGGGACATAGCTATTGGTGACAGAGGAAAAGAGGTCAGTGTAGAACGGCTGGCAGATATTTTTCTTGAATTGGAACAAAAAGGAGCTGCTAATCTGAACCTGGTGACGGGAGCCCATTATGTACCTCAGATCATACATGCCCTGGAACTGGCGAGGAAAAAGGGATGTAAGCTTCCTGTGGTATATAATTCCAGCGGATATGAGAAGGTGGAGACTCTGAAGCTGTTAGAAGGCTATGTAGATGTGTATTTGCCAGATATGAAATATATGGATGCAAAGCTGGCTGCGGATTTTTCCCACGCACCGGATTATCCCGAGGTAGCTGAAAATGCCATCAGAGAAATGGTACGGCAGACCGGAGCCTGCGTATTCGGGGCGGAAGGTTATATCCGGAAGGGTACTATTGTACGGCATCTGATCCTGCCTGGGCATACGAAGAATTCTATTGCAGTTCTACAGTATCTCCATGAAACTTACGGAGATAATATTATGATCAGCATGATGAATCAGTTTACACCAGTGTGGAAACAGGAGAAATTTCCGGAATTAAATCGAAAAGTGACAAAGAGAGAATATGAAAAAGTGTTGAATATTGCTTTGGAGCTGGGAATTGAAAATGGATATTTCCAAGAAGGGGAGACTGCAAAGGAAAGTTTTATCCCGGCATTTGACGAAGAAGGAATATGAGAAAAATTGGAAAAGCCTTATGAAAATTGAAGAAAAAGACACCAAAACGGTCTGATCAGAAATGGTCAGGCCGTTTTACATAGCTCTAAAAACAAAAAATCCTCCCAAAATGGAAGGAGGCCGGTGCTTTCGCACCGGCGCGTATGAAAAAGAAAAATATTAAATTAAGAAAGACTTGGTGCTTTCTACGAGTATTAATATACGCAAGAAATGTGACGAAAATGTGAAAGACTTTTGAAAAAAAAGTGAAACAC
>CAKRRX010000026.1 GCA_934394595.1 uncultured Blautia sp.
ACAGAACTGTTAGCTGCAATTGTATCAGCAAGAACTCCATCTGTATTGTTACCTGCCGCTGAAACTTTGTCTTTGTATTCTGTTAATACTGCGCCATCTGCGCTCTTTTTATAAACTGCCCAGTTATCACCACATACTACTAACACAGAAAGAGCATCTTCAAGTCCATCAGTACCTTTTGAAGTAAGTTCAACACCAGCTACTTTTAAGTTTTTAAAAGATCCTGCTTTTTCATCAGCAGTACCAATTTTGAAACTCTTTTTAATTGCGAATTCGCCTGCTACTGCTGTTGTTGCATCTCCAACATCATAACGTGATTTTGCTAATTCTGTTGTCGCAGTAGATGCACTTGCATATGCAGATTTGAATAATGGTTTGTTATCTGTATTTTTAACAACCTGTGCCGGATACAGCTTTACATCAGCATCCTCTGCATAAGAAATAGATGTTGTAGATCCCGCTTTGATTGCGGTCTTATCAATTTTCAGGAACGGTGCATTACTCTGTGCACTAATTTTACTTGTTGTTGCCTTTACAGTATTGTTACTTACAAACCAAGCATAAGTACTTGATCCCAGCGCTACAGCTGCAACCAGTACCATGGCAATAGCTGCGCCAAGCTGTTTCTTAAGTGATTTTACACTTTTTGTTTCTGTCATATTGTTCCTCCCATTTCTTTTCCCACAGGAAAAAATATAGAATTCTTCTGCAGGGAAATGTAATGCGGCATTCCCGTTATCGGTTCATGCTCTCACCGGGCCCGGTTAAAAGAGTTTCTCCTCAAACCGTTTCTGGTGAGGATCTCAACCCATAACAGGCAGACCATGGATACATTTTGCCCTCTGAAGGTATCTCTTCTTTTCTGTAAGAATGCTCTCTTTCGAGAAAAATTTATATAAACAGCGGTTGTGGCACTGCTCATATCACTTGTTGCGTCTGGTCTCCCAGGTGATCTCTCTGTCTGAATAATAACTGTCATTAGGCGCTTCATTTCCAGCGGCGTCAATAGGTTTATTATCTGTCAGAGTATCCTTGATGTCTGTGATAAACTTCCATACCAGGCTGGTGTCATCATCATAGTCTGCATCAATATGCATACTGAACTGCACGCTGCCTCCAATAATGGAATCCACACATTCCGGGTCATCCCCTTCCATCCAAATTACAATGGTATATCGATCTACATTACCTACCAGGAAATCCTTTTCCTCATAAGTGCACACGGTTTTATCTGATTCAAAGCTGGTACATCCCTTTTCCTCACCGCCATCTGCTGCCGGCTCTGCATATACCACTCGCTTTCCATTTCGCCACACAGCCACACGCACAGCATTCTCAGCACCTTTTGCACTGGAGTCCAGGGTGATCCGGGCAATATAGCCAAGATCCTCCTTTCCGGCATTGCGGACATAATAGGTATAAGCCATGTAGTTCTTGCCATTATGATCTCCTTCTGCCTCATCCAGGTTGTCCGGCAGATCATCAATGGAAATATTAGTGGCATCCTGCACAGTGCTGGCTGTCAGCCTTGCTGTGGCGTCCTTGAAATCTCCAGTCTCGGAAATGCTGATCCCCTTGCGGTAAAGCTCCAGACGATTCAGGTTGATCGTGAAATTTCCCATCTTCTCCTGCATAAATGCAGTAATAAAAAGAATAGCAATCAAAAGAAGCAAGCCCAATAAAAGAAGCTGAAGCTTGTCCAGCTGCAAAAGTGCAGCTCCAATTCTTCTCCTCTTTCGATGAGGCATATACATACTTACAATATCTTCGGGATCCACATCATCCCCGTACTGGCTCAAGATCTCTTCCAGTTCTTCAATACGGATGATCTGATCTTTTTTATTTTTTCTGTGAAAGCGCTTTCTTCGCGCCTCTTTTCCATGTTCTTCGGTATTGTCTCCAATCACAGGAGTCTTACTGCTCTTTTTCTTCATACTCTTAAAGTTTATAACGTGATTTCACATAAGCTACATAATTCTGCATAGATGCACGTTCCTCTGTATCTGAAAAACGCAGCTGAATACCGGCTACAAAGCGGAACTTTCCTCCCTTTGGTACCTCACGCATCCAGCAGACCACACCTACCACTTCATGTGCCGGCACGCCACTAGATACAGTCCCGATTCTTGGCAGGGTAAAAATACAAGTCTCCCCTACTTCAAACCAGTGGTTCAGATACACAGCAAGACCTCCATTAGAAATATCCATGGTCTCCCCGGATTCCTTATCAATCTCGCCCTCAGAATTCAATGCCCAGGTATCCTGCATATACTGTACAGGCAGGGCCACCTTCATACGGATATCCACACGCTTGATCAGCTGTCTTTGCTCTGTCACGCGGCGTACCTTCCAGTAATGGCGGATTCCTTCCTTCACTACATCATCCACATATCCGGCTACAATGCAGGTCTCTTCACCCTCTCCGTACTGAAACAACAGCTTCTGTTTTTCATCAGGCTCCAATGCCTTTCCTCCCACCATGGGAATGGATACCAGAAAAGCAGATTCGTCTAATGCCTTATTAAATGTACAGATCATATTAAATTTCGGTTCCTGACTGATGGGCACGTCAAATGCCAGATGCATCTTAGTTCCTTTATTTATCTTTAGTGCTCCTGCCATGCTTCACCTCTGCCTACACTTATATACTTCATACCAGCATAAACAGGCATTCTTTTCAACAAATAATGCCTGTTTTCTGTGCCTCATTATATCAGAGAATTTTGGGTTAGTCTATAATTTTCGTTTTATTACTGGTGTTTTGTGCCATTTTTTTGCCTGTTTTTTCCACAACTGTCAAAATTCCACTGGATACACAGTTTTTTTCATCTGTTTTAATGGATATTTGGTTGTCTGTGATCGTGATTCCATGATTCAGAAGCTCTTTTTCATATTTTTTCATCTCCTGGATCGCCAATTCCATTGCCTGCTTCCTGGTATAATTAGCTTTTACTGTTTTCCATGGACTTCGGGTTATTTTTCCCACCGCAATGGGAAGTTTGAAATTTTCTGTCACCTTCCAGGGGAATTCCTGCACAGTTGTCTGATAATTTTCTGTCTCCGGCAGGCCTGCTCCCATGATCCAGTTTCCCAGATGGAGATACCAGCTGCTTTTTTCGGCGCCATCTGGGATTTTTTTCTCATGAGCTAACGGGAATTCCCGATAATACGGGATTTCATGCTGAACATATACATCTGCGTCAGCAGCCACATATTCTGTACGTACCACTTCCTGGCTGTCATTTAAAATATCAATGCTGCCCAGAACCAGAATATCCCCTTTTTTGCATGTCTCTCCGATTTTTACCTGTGGGACTCCCCTCCGGGTAACTATATTTACAATTTTCCCTTCTATATCTGCAACCAGGTCACAGGCTGTCTCCTCTTCCCTGCTTTCCTCTGGAAGCACTTCTTCCTGAATGGTAAGAAGCAGCCTGGTTCCTTCCACTTTCGCAGACACCCAGGTGATATCTAAATACTCTTTTCGGATCAGGCTGGCCACCCTGGCACAATTTACCTGATTTTTTCGAATCCCGTGTATGACTCCCTGCTGGTCCAGAAATTCCAGGATCTCCGGTGTTGAATTCAGGACATTTCCTTCAATATGTATGTTCCAGATATGGGAAGAAAAGAAAAATAAAAGTCCTGCAAAAAGCAGGATTCCCACCAGAAAACATTTTCTTTGTCTGTATTTTTTCACTGTAAAGGGAATTCCTTTTTTCCAGAGAATATGGATATGAACCTTTGTCTTTCTGCATACAGGCTGAAGCCTGAAAAAATCCTCCGCCAGAAGGATCCCGGTAAACATTCCCGGCTGATGATATCTGATTTTTTCCATGGAAATACCTCTGGCCCTGCACAGATTCAAAAAACGCTCCAGCTGATCCCCTGACACAGATATTTTCACGTACCCGAAAAAAACTTTTCCCGGATTTTCCATACCTCAGTTCTCTCCCTCCCACTGCAATCTCATATAAAACAGCCGCAAGTGAACTGCTGCATCTCCCTTTATCTTCGTTCCAGAAAAATACATGAGATAAAACCACGGATCTCCATTTCCATAGGATCATAGGTAAAGATTTCCAGATTTTTCCCGGTAATGCAAATTTTTCCACAGTAGGTAAGGATTACCATTTTTTCACTGGTATAGGACAAAATACTTCTGTAATTTTCTATAACCGCATTTGTAGAGCCGGCGATTGTGATGATGGGCTCCCTGCCAGCCAGATCCTCCGGGATCTCCATTTTGGTCAGAAGATTTTCCCGGACTTTTCGAGGCTTTTCCAGAAAAGCTTTTCCATACATAAAGAATCCTCCAGACCCTTTATTTCCAGCTTATGCAGCTGGATTTCGAAAAAGCACCAGGGAAAACCACAAAATGGTATTTCCCCCAAGATTATATTCCATAGAATGCTTCTCTACCAGTTCATTTACTACCACTCCGTGGCTTTCCAGACAGGGATGCATTTTTTCCGGAAAACGACAGGGCTTGCCCTCCAGATAAGCACAGTGTTCACACAGGTCACAGGACTCTGTGGAGAGGGTAAAGGTCTCAAAGCCCTCGCCCTGTAAAAAGGCTGCGACTTTTGTAGTCAGCTCTTCATGGGCATCCCGGGTAGCCAGCATTTCCGGCATATTCATTACATCGGAAACCTCTGCCACGCTGGAAAAAAAGATGCCCTTCTGGTAGCTGTGTATCCGTTCCCCGCATTCCTTCAGGCTTCCCACAGCAGGAGGACAGGCCCAGGTGGTGCCGTAACGCTCACACTCTTCTTTGCAGATGGTTCGCACCCGGTCCCGCACTTTGATTTCTTCTGTATCCAGAAGCCGATATTCATAAATGGGATACTGGGAAATAAATTCCTCAAACTTCTCTATATTTAACATAAACTTCCTTTCCTGCTTTACCAGATCAGATCCTGCTCTGCAAACAGATTGGATACTGCAGCCTGATATTCTGATAAGTGCTGGGATTTCTTTATCTTTTTTGCATATTTTTCATAATTGGTAAAGCCTGCTGCCATATAACTCCACAGCTCCTTCATGCGGAAAAGTACATTGCGCTCTCCCGAAAGGAGCTGCCGATACTCTTCTTGCAGACAGTCATGAAACTCTCTCAGAATGTCCTTTCCCGGCTGCTTTTCCTCCCGGAGGGCATTTACCATACCGGGATTGGTGATCAGACCTCTGCCGTACATGAAACGGTCTGTTTCCGGAAAACGCTGAGTAAAACGCATGTAGTCCTCTACAGAAAACAGGTTTCCGTTGTAGCAAAGCGGAATCTTTAGCCTTTCCACAGCCTTTTCATAAGCCCCAAGCCTTGGGAGGCCTCTGTACATATCCGTCTGTATCCTGGGATGGATGATCAGCTCATAAATGGGATATTTCTCATATATGGCAAGGAGATACTCCCAGTCTTCTTCGTAATGAGTACCGATCCTGGTTTTGATAGAGATCTTCATATCCAGCTTGTCAAAAATCTCATCCAAAAAAGCATCCAGTTTCAGAGGTTCCGCCAGAAATCCTGCACCCTTTCCCTTTGCTGTGACTGTACCGGAAGGACATCCAAGATTCAGATTCACTTCCTGATGTCCATATTCTTCCCTTAGAAGCTGGGCAGTGCGGATAAAATCCTCTGCACTGCAGGTCAGAATCTGAGGAACCACATACATGCCTTTATTCTCCTCTGGTGAAACCTCACAGGTTTCCTGAAAACTTAAGTTTTTTTTGGGCTTCGCAGAGATAAACGGAGTAAAATATTTATCCATGGGATGATAAAACCGGTGATATACCCGACGGTATACAAAATTCGTCACTCCCTCCATGGGAGCCATGTAGTCTTTCATTTTTGTCCTTTCCTATCTGATGTATTCTTATCTGTGCAGCTTATTCATATAATCTGCGGCCTTTTCACTGCAAGAACTGATTATGGCTGTACCAGACCAGAAAATCCCAAGTCTGGCACAGCCATAAAGAGGCAGATCTTTATTTTGTCTCTTCTTCAAGAACCGAGGTACAGTGCGGACATCTTGTTGCATCCACAGGGATCTCACTCTTACAGAATGGGCATACCTTGGTAGTCGGTGCTGCCTCTTCCTCAGGTGCGGAAAATCTGGCAGCTGCTTTATTCAGAGTTTTCACAATGATAAAGATGATCAGTGCCATGAGCAGAAAATTGATCACTGCTGTGATAAATTTTCCATAATTCAAAGTAGCATCACCGGCAAGCTTCACGCTAAGCTGATCAAAATTGATCCCACCGAAGATTCCAAGAATCGGATTGATGATATCATCTACTAAGGATGTAACGATACCGGTAAAAGCGCCACCGATGATTACACCAACTGCCATGTCCATAACATTTCCACGGCTGATGAACTCTTTGAATTCCTCAAAAAACTTTTTCATTTTCCATTTCCTCCCTTGGTTTGATATAGCCAATTATACACGTTTCTCTTTTTTTAGACAATGCTATATTTTAAATTTGATTTTATCTTGCACTGTACTGTAGTACTGTGATAAAATAAGCAGGATTTCAGCACAAACCAATTGTGCTATTTTTTAAAGAAAGAAGGCATACAGACGATGGAATATTCCAAACGATTGGATCTTTTCGGAGATGAAATTTTTGCCGCACTGAATGAAAGACGGCTTGAACTTGAGAAACAGGGAAAGAAAATATACAACATGAGTGTAGGAACGCCTGATTTCCATACACCGGACCATATCAAAAAAGCCCTTATGGAGGCCGCTGCTGATGACCAGAACTGGCGTTACAGCCTACGGGATCTGCCAGAACTTCTGGAAGCAGTCTGCAAATATTATAAGAAGCGCTTTAATGTAGAAATCACACCGAATATGGTCATGTCTGTCTACGGAAGTCAGGAAGGCATGGGACACCTTGGCATGACTTTGTGTGATGAGGGAGATGTTGTACTTCTGCCAGATCCCTGTTATCCGGTTTTTGCAGCAGGAAGCAAGCTGGGCGGCGCAGTTCCATACTACTATCCTCTTGTTGCAGAACATGATTTTCTCCCTTATGTGAAGGATATCCCGGAGGATGTGGCACGCAAAGCCCGTTATATGATCGTGTCCCTTCCTGCAAATCCGGTGGGCAGCATTGCCACTCCAGGACTTTATGAAGAAATTGTTGAATTTGCAAAGAAATATGACATTCTCATTATCCATGACAATGCCTACAGTGATATCATTTTTGACGGTGTGCAAGGGGGAAGTTTCCTTGCCACGCCTGGTGCAAAGGAGGTTGGCGTAGAATTTTTCAGTCTTTCCAAATCCTTTAATGTCACCGGAGCCAGAATCAGCTTTCTCATCGGCCAGCCAGAAGTCATTGCAGCTTTGAAAAAACTACGCAGCCAGATTGACTTCGGTATGTTCCTGCCTATCCAGAAGGCAGCTATTGCCGCCCTTGAGGGGCCTCTGGACAGTGTAAAAGAGCAGTGTCAGCAGTATCAGGCCCGCCGGGATGCCCTCTGTGACGGCCTTGCATCTATTGGCTGGGAAAAGCCAAATGGCAAAGGAACTATGTTTGTATGGGCCCGCATTCCGGGCAATCGGACAGACAGCATGGCTTTTTGTATGGAGCTGATGGAAAAAGCCGGTGTGATCGTTACGCCTGGTGCCAGCTTCGGACCTCACGGGGAAGGATATGTGCGTTTCGCACTGGTTCTTCCACCTGATAAGATCAAAGAAGCAGTAGAATCTATCCGCAACAGCGGAATCTGATTTCATGAGAACAGGGCGCTTCCCAAATATCGGAAGCGCCCTGCTTTATAAAATTCTTACTTGCTACTTGTGATAGGGCTCATGATTCATAATCCGATAGCCCCTGTAGATCTGCTCCAACAGGATCATCTGCATCAGCTGATGGGGAAATGTCATCTTAGAAAAACTAAGCTTGTAATCTGCCCGTTTCAAAACAGCATCCGAAAGTCCCAGTGACCCGCCGATCACAAAGGCAATGCTGCTCTTCCCCTGTACACCAAGCTTCGCAATGAGATCAGATAACTCTACTGAATCCAGCATTTTCCCTTCTATAGCAAGGGCAATCACATAATCCTGCTCACGGATATGGGAAAGAAGTCTGTTTCCTTCTGTCTCCTTGATCTGGCGGTTCACCCCATCGGAAGCCTTATCCGGTGTCTTCTCATCCGGCACCTGTATAAAATTCAGTTTACAGTAACGGCTGAGTCTTTTGGCGTATTCTGCAATTCCGTCATTCAGATATTTTTCTTTAATTTTTCCTACTGTGATAATACGAATTTCCATTATTACATCTCAAAATCCATAGCAACACGGTTGCACACATTTGGTCTTACATAAGTGTCTGCAACGTGAACATGATTAGGGTTTACAGCATAATCAGCCAGTGCCTGAGCGCTCTCAAGCTCAGTGATCAGGCATAAATCACGGGTACTGGACGGAAGCAGGTCTGTAACAACCTCTGCTTTCAAAAGCCCCGGAACAATCCCTACAAGTCCTTCCAGATGTTCTTTGATCTGTGCTTTTAATTCTGTTTTTTTCTCCTCAGGGATTTCTTCTTTGAATGACCACATTACAATATGTTTTACCATTTTTATCTCCTTTTCTTATATGATGATATCAGGGGCAAAAAGTCAAAAAGCCGTTCATGCTTGCATGATAAGGCTTTTGAACTTTGGACCCACATGATGCCTTACAGATGTTCCTCCACATAGGTCTGAAACTCTTCCATGGACATCAGCACCTTACGTGGCTTGGTACCCTCTTCCGGGCCTACCACACCAGCATCACACAGCTGGTCCATGATCCGGGCCGCACGGTTAAAGCCAATCTTGTACATTCTCTGCAGCATTCCGATAGATGCCTTTTCCTTCTCAATGATAAATCTGCCGGCCTGCTCAAAATATACATCCCTCTCATCTGCCCCGGAGCTTCCTTGGGCTGTGAGAGCCACATTGTTCATCTGCTGCTCGATCTTGTCATCATAGGATGCAGTCTGATTTTCATCCTTCAAAAAGCTTACGATATCGCTGACTTCCTCATCAGATACAAAGGCTCCCTGAAGTCTGGCTGGTTTTTGGTAGCCTTGTGGATAAAACAGCATATCACCTTTTCCCAAAAGCTTCTCAGCACCATTCATATCCAGAATAGTTCTGGAATCCACACCAGATGTCACCGCAAATGCGATCCTGGACGGCATATTTGCCTTGATCAGACCGGTAATAACATTGACAGAAGGTCTCTGGGTGGCAATAACAAGATGAATTCCCGCTGCTCTGGCCAGCTGTGCCAGACGGCAGATGGCATCCTCTACATCTCCCGGAGCCACCATCATAAGGTCAGCCAGCTCGTCTACAATAATGACGATCTGACACATCTTGTCAGGACGCTGCTCTTCTTCTGAGAAGCTCATGTGCTCAATCTTTTTATTAAATTCCTCCAGATTACGCACACCATACTCTGCAAAGGTATTATAGCGATTGCTCATCTCACTCACTGCCCAGTTCAGCGCACCGGCAGCCTTCTTTGGATCCGTCACAACTGGGATAAACAGATGTGGAATCCCATTATAAACACTTAATTCTACTACTTTGGGGTCGATCATGATCAGTTTCACTTCGTCAGGCTTTGCCTTGTATAAAATGCTGATGATCAGGGTATTGATGCACACAGATTTACCTGAACCTGTGGAACCGGCAATTAGAAGATGCGGCATCTTGGCAATATCTGTCACAACAGTCTTTCCCTCAATGTCTTTGCCAGCTGCAAAGGCCAGCTTTGACTTTGCCTGCTGAAATTCCGGGGACTGGATCAGATCCCGAAGCATAACTGCACTGTGTTCCTTATTGGGAACCTCAATTCCCACAGCAGCTTTGCCTGGAATAGGAGCCTCTATACGGATATCCGGTGCAGCCAGATTCAGCTTGATATCATCGGAAAGTCCCACAATCTTACTGACCTTCACACCCATCTCAGGCTGAAGCTCATATCTGGTCACAGTAGGGCCACAGCTTACATTGGTCACAGCGGCATTGACACCAAAATTATACAAAATATCCTGAAGCTTCTGTGCTGTCTTTTTCAGATGGGCATCGGAATCTCCCTGTGTTTTGCCATTTCCTCTTTTCAGGAGCTTCAGCGGTGGAAATTTATACTCTTTTTTTACAGCATTTTCCTGAGTATTGATTTCATGCTGAATATTGACAATTCCGTTTTGGATCTCCTGTCTGGATGATTTGGGGTTTCTGGCCGGCTGTCGGGAAGCTTTTTCCTCTGTGCCAGGCTCCTGTGTCTCCCCCTGTGCAGCAGTCATCCTTCCTGTTTGTGTCTCATAGGTATGCGCCATCTCATCTGAAGTTTCTTTTGATGCATTTTCAACTGACGGCTCTGCCAGTTCCTCCTGCTCCTCTTCTTCCGGCTCTGGCTCTGACCGATGTATGGAAAATTTCAGCTGGGTGTCCTCATGGGCAGCTCCTGCATCCACAGACAGGTCATCCCCCGCTGCTGGCTCCTGCATTTCTGTAAGTTCCTGATCTTCTGCCTTAAGAGAACCAGTCTCTTCTTCCTCTCCTGGATATCTTACACCGGATAAATCTGTTCCGTCAAGAAATCCGGCTGAGTTCTCTTCCGGCGTCCTTCTTCTTTTTCTAACAGCACCCTTTTGTACAGAAGCGGCTTTTTTCTCCAGGACTGTCTTTCTTTTTTGGGGAGCAGATTTCTCCCTGGGAATATCAATTCCCTCCTCTGCCAGTGCAGCCTCCAGTTCTTCCATTCTCCTGGCACGGCGCTCCTGGGCTGCCATCTGTTTTCGCTGGGCTTTCAGTTTCTTTTTCATCTGGCGCTCCGGTGCCCCGTCCTGATATCTCTGATGGGTTCCCTTAAACAAATCCAGAATATGGTCATACATCTTATAAAGAAATCCCAGGAAAGAATGCTGGGTGATCAGGATCAGGCATACCAGGATCACAAGGACAATGATCACATAAGCTCCCACAGTTCCAAAGGCAGAGATGGTGGAGATGCAGATAGCTCCACCAATCACACCGCCGCCTGTGTGGTACTCTGAACTGATCCTGTAATATTCTGATAAAGTCGTTCTCTCTGTATATCCTTCTGTAAAAAGCTGGAGAAGTCCGCAGATGATTAAAAAGAGCACTGCTGCAGCTGCTGTCTTTTTGTACGCAAGTACATTATTCTTGTTAGAAATGAGAAAAGCAGCCCCGATAAACAATGCAATGGGAAATACATATGCCATCAGACCCATGATTCCCATCAGAACCCTGCTGATGGTGCTACCCACAGTCCCCCCCAGTCCCATGCAGCTTACCATCAGAATAATGGCGCCTGCCATCAGGATCAAAAGAATAATCTCAGTCTGAAAGCCACTGGATATAGACTGCTTGACTGCAGTCTGTTTTCCTTTTGTTTTTTTCCCTAAGGTACTTTTGGTGGCGGATTTCTTTTTCGCAGAACTGTTTTTTGATTTATTTGTTGTTGGCTTTTTCGGCGTATTTGACGCTGGCATGAAAACTTCCCCCTCTGTCAGGCAAAATTACTGATAAGCGCTATTGCCCCTGCCAGGAAGCAATAAAACGCAAAATAGCGCAGTTTTCCACGCTGAAGATTACGAAGCAGGAATTGGATGGTAAAATATCCTACCACTCCTGCAATGATCATTCCGAATATGTAGGTAAATCCAAGTGATACGGACATCTGTGGACCTGCAAATTCCCCCAGTTCAAGGACAAGAGAACCTAAAATAGCCGGAATACTGATCAGATATGAATATTTTACCGCAAACTTGCGGCTGAAGCCGCAAAGCAATCCTGCACAGATCGTCATGCCGCACCGGGAAATTCCGGGAAAAACGGAAATGCCCTGACAGATTCCGATCCACATGGCATTATCATATGTGACATCCTTGGGCGTTTTATTTCCACCGATATTGCTAAGATCTGTCACCAGAAGAAAAACCCCTGTAATCATAATACATGCGCCCGGCAGCAACGGAGACATAGCTGCCAGAGTCACCAAACGTCTGCAGATGTATCCAAGCATAGCTGTGGGAATAAAAGATACCAGCATAACAGCTGTAAATTTACGGTATGTGCCATGAACGACTCTGGCATAATGCAGGTTCTCCCCGGTTCTTCGATTGTGAAAATAAATATTGGCATTCCCGATGAGATCCAGAGCCATTCCCAAAAGTTCTTCCAGAATCCTGCGGATATCCTCCCGAAAGACAAAAAGCACCGCAAACAAGGTGCCAACATGAAGAAGCACTTCAAACAATACAGCAGTGTCCCTGGTAATGTCCATAGCATTCTCAATGGCTGCCATATGTCCGAAGCTGCTCACAGGAAGAAACTCTGTAATTCCCTGTACAATGCCTAACAAAATTGCCTGTAAAACTGACATAATCCTAATTCCTTTTCTTTATGTTTCTGCAATTATAACATAAAACTTTTCAGGATACAACTTTAATCGAACAACCGTTTTAGCATTGCTTATCTGATATGGGATAATCTCCTTCCGAAATTAAGTTACGGTTACAGCACAGAATGTCAACAGCATCTGATTTTCATAAAGCCTAATAAGGGCAGACACCAAAAACCAAGGTCTTTGATATCTGCCCTTTCTCATTTAGAATGAACTATATGAAGATATATTAATTAGAACGGATTGCTTGAAGCCGGAGCTTTTATTGAAGTAATCAGATCCATCCATTTATACATATACCAGTTTCCGTCCTTGGATGATTTATAAACATCGATCCATTTACCACTGTCAGAAGCCTTGCAAAAGATAAAAGCTCTATACTGATCAGGAGATGGGATAGATGGGTTTGCCGGAATATATACCTGATTTTCATCCACTACCGAATCCTGGGTTAATGTAATTGAATAAGGCTTTGACGGTGAGTAGTTATTCGCCGGAGCTGCGCCATTTAAGAATGCATTTCCGAGATAGCGATACTGATTGCCTTTCTTCATCTGGTCTGTTAACCGCTGCTTCTCATAAACTGACAACTGCTTATTGCACAAATATCCGATCATTTCTTCGCAGTCTGTGTGATTTTCCGGTTTCCAGGTTCGAAGTGACATAATATAAAGGGCAAGCACCTTATATCTTCCATCATCACCGCTGATGTTATACTGCTTCAGCTCTTCCACATTTGTGGGAATTGTACTGAACGTATAAGTGTAAGTATTCAGGGGAACATCAATCACTATTGGTGTCCCTGCTTCATTCTTCACTGACCTTTTCCCTTTTATAACTCCTTTTGAAAGGGCCGGTTCTGTCTGAGGCTTCGTTTCCATGGTAACTGTAACTGTACATACAAGAAGATTTCCTGCATCTACTTTGATTTCTGCTGTTCCCACATTAATCGCATGTACTTTTCCCTGGCTGTCCACCTCTGCCACATTCTTGTTAGAACTGGTCCATACCGGTAAATGCTTAGGATTTTGTACACTAAGCTGATAATATTCACCTTTACGCATACTTATAGATGTTGCACTGAGTACTGGTGTTTTTGACGGAGTCACTGCAGGCGCTGACGGCGGAGTGGGAGTTGCAGGTGCCGGCTTTGCAGGTGCTGGCTTTGCAGATGTTTTCTTACGATTGACAATAACCTTACACTTGTATGTTTTTTTGCCAACCTTAGCTTTAATATATGCAGTTCCTTTTTTCTTTGCTGTGACAACACCCTTCTTATTGACAGTTGCCACTGATTTCTTGGTTGAAGTCCATTTTACTTTCTTCTTTGTGCCTTTTACCCTTAAGCGATATTTCTTGCCCTGGGTCAAAGTAAGTTTTGTTTTATTCAGTTTGATCTTCGCAGCACTTACAGATGTAGTGTCCACTGCCAGACACATTACTACAAGTAAGAATGTAGTAAGCAGTATTCCGGCTTTTTTAAATAACTTTTTACTATTTTTCATAAGCATTTTCTCCTTTCCTGATGAGCAATACGGTCCTTCTTATTTTCATTATGCATAATTGATTCTGATTTGCACTAGCATTTCTGCCAGTAATCGTAAAATCTTCTGAAATAAAAAAATCCCCCATCTGCTCTCTTTCGAAAACAAATGGGGGAATCCCTCAAGGCATCTGCCTTTTATTTTGCATATTTGCTTTTGATGTACTCATCGATACCACGGGCACCGGCTTTACCAGCTCCCATAGCAAGGATAACAGTTGCAGCACCTGTAACTGCATCTCCACCTGCATATACACCCTCTTTGGAGGTTTTTCCAAACTCTTCGTCAGCGATGATGCATTTTCTCTTGTTTACATCAAGGCCGATAGTTGTGGAAGAGATCAGTGGGTTCGGGCTTGTACCAAGGGACATGATAACAGTATCAACGTCGATGGTAAACTCAGAACCAGGAATCTCAACAGGACGTCTTCTTCCGGAAGCATCCGGCTCGCCAAGCTCCATACGGATACATTTGATACCGGTTACCCAGTCTTTATCATCAGTAAGGATCTCAACAGGATTGCAGAGAAGATCAAACTGTACGCCCTCTTCTTTAGCGTGATGAACTTCCTCTTTACGTGCAGGAAGCTCTGCCTCGGAACGACGGTAGATAATATGTACCTCTGCGCCAAGACGAAGCGCGGTTCTAGCTGCGTCCATAGCAACGTTACCACCACCTACAACAGCAACTTTCTTGCCGTGTGCGATCGGGGTATCATAATCCTCGCGGAATGCTTTCATAAGGTTGTTACGTGTCAGGTACTCGTTTGCGGAGAATACACCGTTTGCCTGCTCACCTGGAATTCCCATGAACATAGGAAGTCCGGCACCGGAACCGATAAATACAGCCTCGAATCCCTCATCTTTGAGAAGTTCGTCGATTGTTACAGATTTACCGATGATAACGTTGGTCTCGATCTTAACGCCCAGAGATTTTACATTCTCAACCTCTGCAGCAACTACTTTATCTTTTGGAAGACGGAATTCCGGAATACCGTAAACAAGAACACCACCTGCTTTGTGAAGAGCCTCGAAGATTGTTACATCGTAACCCATCTTTGCAAGATCTCCTGCACAGGTAAGTCCGGAAGGACCGGAACCGATCACAGCTACCTTGTGTCCGTTCTTCTGTGCTGCAGGAACTGGCTTGATGCCGTTCTCCTTCGCCCAGTCAGCAACGAAGCGCTCCAGCTTACCGATGGAAACAGCCTCGCCCTTCATTCCACGGATACATTTACCCTCACACTGTGTCTCCTGAGGACATACACGTCCGCAGACAGCCGGAAGGGCACTTGACTCGCTGATGATCTGGTAAGCTTTCTCAAAATTTCCTTCTTTTACTTCATGGATGAAGCCTGGGATATTGATAGATACCGGGCATCCTTCCATACATTTTGCTTTCTTACAGCCAAGGCAGCGGTTAGCTTCTTCCATTGCCTCTTCTTTATTGTAACCAAGGCAAACCTCTTCAAAGTTAGTAGCACGTACCTCAGGAGCCTGCTCTCTAACTGGTACTTTCTTTAATACATCTGCCATTATTTGTCACCTCCACA
Organism: uncultured Blautia sp.; assembly: GCA_934394595.1. Lineage (GTDB taxonomy): Bacteria > Bacillota > Clostridia > Lachnospirales > Lachnospiraceae > Blautia_A. The sequence continues at coordinate 15,535 of CAKRRX010000026.1, forward strand.
ATGTCCGCATCCGCCGTGATGGGTATCGCCTTCCTGAAGCTTCAGAAGAGCACGTCCCTCTTCGGTCTTATACATCTGCTGTCTCTTCATGGCAAGGTCGAAATCAACTTTATGTCCATCAAATTCCGGTCCGTCTACGCAGGCAAATTTCACTTCGCCGCCAACCATTAAACGACAGGCTCCGCACATACCGGTTCCGTCTACCATGATCGGGTTCATGCTGACAACTGTAGGAATGTTCAGTTCTTTTGTTAACAGGCAGACAAATTTCATCATGATCATCGGTCCGATTGCAACGCAGAGATCATACTCTTTGCCCTGGTTCTGCACAAGGTCACGAAGTACATCTGTACCCATACCTTTACGTACATAAGAACCATCATCTGTAGTAACATACAGATTACATACTTCTTTCATCTTGTCCTCAAGAATAAGGAGATCCTTTGTCTTGGCACCAACGATCGCATCAGCGGTAATGCCATGCTCGTGAAGCCATTTCACCTGAGGATATACAGGAGCTGTACCAACACCACCTGCTACGAAAACGATTTTTTTCTTCTTAAGCTCTTCGAGATCCTCATGGCAAAGCTCAGATGGCTGTCCCAGAGGTCCAACAAAATCTTCGAAATAATCGCCTGCTTTCAGCTGGGCCATTCTGGTTGTTGAAGCACCAGCCGGCTGGAAAACGATTGTTACAGTACCTTTCTCTGCATCATAATCGCAGATTGTAAGCGGAATTCTCTCTCCTACTTCGTCCATCTTCACGATGACGAACTGGCCAGGCAGACAATGCTTAGCCACACGAGGAGCTTCCACATCCATAAGAAAAACATTTGCAGAAAGTTTCTCTGCGTTGAGTATCTTATACATAGTTCCCTCCTGAAGTACTATATTTGTTGCTGCTCACTCCGCGGGCAGTAACCTATATTTAACCGTCACTTCATGTATATGTCCGCTGTATGGACACTTGTGTCGGTCATATCCTATAACACTATAGCACAAAAAAGTGGGTTAGTAAAATAAAATTCTCCTGTTTTTCTTATATTTTTTCCAAAAATGTATATATTTTTATTTTTCAGTGGTTTTCCTTTTCCCTTCGCCGATTAATTCATATAATTTTCCAAGGGCTTCCTTCATTCCGCCAACTTCATCGATCAGACCTTCTTTAACTGCTTCCGGTCCTTCCAGCATAGTTCCCACATCTTTCACCAACTGTGTGGTATCCAGCATCAGCGCCTCCAGCCTATCCTGGGAGATATGGGAATGGTTGGAAATAAAGGTGGTGATCCGGTCCTGGATTTTCTCCATGTTGCGATAGGACTGGGCCACTCCGATAAACATTCCATTTGTGCGTACCGGATGGATTACCATAGTAGCGCTTGGAACTACGAAAGAATAATCTGCGGAAACCGCCATAGGTACGCCGATGGAGTGACCGCCGCCAAGTACCAGGGAAACGGTGGGCACGCTTAAAGAGGCAATCATTTCCGCAATCGCAAGACCTGCTTCCACATCACCGCCTACCGTATTTAATAAAACAAGAAGCCCGTCAACCGACTCATCATCCTCGATCATGGCAAGTTTTGGCAAAACATGCTCGTATTTGGTTGTTTTGCTGTGGGATGGAGCAGATTCGTGGCCTTCCACTTCACCAATGATCGTCAGAAGCTCTACCTTATATTTATTGGGATTCTCATTTAAAGTGATCTGTCCCATGTCGCGGATCTGCTTATTTTGCTGTTCTTCTTTTTCTATGTTTTCTTTTGTTTGCTCATCCATAAAAAATACCTCCACACAATCGTATGGAGGTATTATCTGCAAATCTTATAAAATTATTCTTTAGAGATTCCTGGCAAAGAGGAAATTATTCGTCCCAGTTATGCCATACATCTGTTACATCGTCATCGTCATCCAGAAGGTCAAGAATTCTCTGGATATCCTTAAGAGCCTTCTCATCTGTCAGCTCTACAGTGGTCTGTGGGATCATGGCAACCTGTGCCTCAAGAAGTGGAACCCCCGCTGCCTCAAGCGCCTCACGTACTGCGCTGAAATCATCTGGAGCTGTGAGAACCTCATAGCTGTCCTCTTCCTCGTTGAAATCCTCAGCACCTGCATCAAGAGCAGTCATCATCAGCTCATCTGCATCCATCTCACACTCTTCTTTGTCAATGATGATCTGACCCTTCTGGTCGAACATGTAGGATACACAGCCCTGTGTACCAATGCTTCCATTTCCCTTGGAAAATGCATTTCTTACATTGCTGGCTGTACGGTTCTTATTGTCTGTAAGAGTCTCTACGATGATTGCCACACCATTTGGGCCATATCCTTCGTATACAGCTTTTTCGTAGCTGTCCGCAGAGTCTGCTCCAGCTGCCTTTTTGATACCACGCTCGATAGTATCGTTTGGCATGTTATTTGCTTTTGCTTTTGCAATAACGTCACGAAGCTTTCCATTGTTGCTTGGATCCGGTCCACCAGCCTTTACAGCCATTACGATCTCACGACCGATAATAGTAAAGATCTTACCCTTTTTCGCATCATTTTTTTCTTTCTTATGCTTTATGTTTGCGAATTTTGAATGTCCTGACATTTCTTTTCTTCTCCTTTTGTTGTATCTTTTTTTATCTTTTCGGCCCGCACCTTTCCAATGGTCTTATGACCAAGGGACAGGATTCTGAAGCGGTAACCGTTTACCACGATTTCTTTATCCAGATCTGCTTCTGTGGGGATATGCCCCAATACATCTGTAAGATATCCATTTAAGGTTTCAAATTCCACCTTGCCAAAATCAATGCCCAATTCTTCTGACACGTCTTCCAGATAAGCAAAGCCGTCTATGATCACGCTGTTGTCCTTCTGAGTCCGGAAAGTATTCTCATCCTCATCATACTCATCCAGGATATCTCCCACAATTTCCTCCAGGATATCCTCCATGGAAACAATTCCCGAAGTCTGGCCATATTCATCTACTACCACAGCCATGTGGATCTTCTTCATCTGCATAGTGCCAAAGAGATCACTGATTCCCCTGGTCTCCGGAATAAACGCGGCCTCCCGGATCAGTCCCGGAAGATCCTTAAGAGGCTTAAACTTCGCCCAGGAGTTTCTGGTAAGGAATTTCAATGCATCTTTATAATGAATGATTCCCACAATATTGTCAATGGTTTCCTTATAGACCGGATATCTGGAATTCCCCTCTTCCAGCATGGTATCCACAATGGTCTGCAGATTCTCTTCCTGATCAAAGGCGATCACATTCTTGCGGTGTGTCATGATATCCTTGGCTTCTGTGTCATTGAACTCCATGATGTTCTGGATCATTTCCGCTTCATTTTCCTCAATAACACCCTGTTCATGAGCCTCATCTACTATGGAAATGATCTCTTCCTCTGTCACCGGCTCCTCTGCCTGATCAAAGGCCACACCAAAGGGCCTCGCAGCAAGCTTGGCTATGAATGTGACACAAATTGTAAAAGGATACAGAATTTTGATAAAAAAGCTGACCACGCCCAGATAGCGGTATGCATACCTTTCCGGATGATACGTACCGATTCTTCTGAATGTAAGAATTCCCAGAGCTGCAAGCAGGATCACCAGCAGTGCAAGCACCAGTATCAGTGCTGCCAGATGCTTTATGTATGGGTGAAAGGTATTGGTTGCCCACGGAACGATAAATGCACCGAAGCTTACCCCGGAAGCCATAACGATCAGCGGAATCGCATTGACAAAACTCACAGGATCATTGATCAGGGATAAAAGCCGCACTGACTTCTTATCTCCATCCTGAGCCCGTTTCTCAACTTCGCTTCCGCTCAAATTGTGGACTGCAGCTGAAAATCCATAGAAAATACCATTCAGCCACAGAAGCAATAACAGGATCACACAGCCCGCAAGGGGCAAACGACTGCCATCTTCCATAAAAAATACCCTATTCCTCCATTGAACACAATCTGCCTGTAAAAACAGTTTATCTGCGATATAAAACCGCTGAGTCTTAACAACTATATCACTAAAGTTTCTTTTCGTCAAGAATTCCTTCAGTCCGTCAAAGGAGCTTTACGGCAGGGGGCCTCAGAAAGTCAGCTCCAGGCTGATTTCCAGCGCATGGTTTACTTTGTCCAGCATAGCACTGTCCAGATGACAGACTTTATCTTTCAGCCTTCTTTTATCAATGGTGCGAAGCTGTTCCAGAAGGATTACGGAATCTTTCTCGATCCCATAAGCTGACGCATCAATTTCTATGTGAGTAGGCAATTTTGCCTTGTTCATCTTGGATGTGATGGCTGCGCAGATCACAGTTGGACTATGTCTGTTTCCCACATCATTCTGAATAATAAGTACCGGACGGATTCCCCCCTGTTCACTCCCTACTACAGGGCGAAGGTCTGCATAAAAAATATCCCCTCTTTTAATTACCACACAATTCACACTCCGTTTTACTTTAACTTTTCACTTTCTGAAAACAAGTATTTCCACTTTTTTTCCTGTGTATACATGCGTGGTATTTTTCTGCCCTGTTTTTCGCCAGGTCAGTCAAAAAAGCTTAGTTCTTCCTGCTCTTTGCCATCCTTCAGATAAATTCTCGGAACACGTTTGTTGATATCGCATACAAATTCATAGGAAAATCTCCCTGACAGATCTCCAAGTGTATCAGCACTGATAAATTCATCCCCATCTCTTCCAAGTAGGGTCACTTCATCCCCTGCTTTCACATCGGAGATCTCTGTCACATCTACCATAAACTGATCCATACAGACTCTGCCGCAGATAGGGGCCTTTTTTCCATGGATCAGCACCCAGCCTTTGCCTGACAGCTGTCTTGGGTAGCCATCTGCATAGCCCACGGGAATGGTTGCCATTCTGGTGGGGCGGCTGGTGACAAAGGTACCTCCATAGCTTACCTCTGTATCCGGCTGCACATCTTTTACATAGGATACATGGCTTTTCAGTTCCATAACCGGCTTCAGCTTCACAATATCCTTTTCCACTTCATCCGAAGGGTAGATTCCATAAATTGTAATTCCCGCACGAACCATATCCATATTTGCTTCTGGAACACGGATGATTCCCGCACTGTTAGAACAGTGATGAAGAGGGATGTGGATTCCGTTCTTTTCCAGAAGCTCCGCAAAGTCAAGGTAGCGTTTCAGCTGTACCATGGCCGGAGAGCGGTCATACTCATCAGCTCTTGCAAAATGGGTAAACAGCCCCTCGATCCGGACATCTGACAGTTCGTAAATACAACGGATCTCTTCTAAGCATTCTTTGTCATCCTTAAATCCAATCCTTGTCATTCCGGTATCAACTGCCAGATGAATCAGCCCTTTTTTGCCTTTTTTCTTTGCTGCCTCATCAAATTTTCTGGCAGTTTCGTAATCACAGACAGCCATTCGGATTTCATTTTCCACCAGTTTCTCATAGTACTCTTCAAAAACAAGGCCAATGACCAACACTGGTTTGCGGATCCCGGCTCTTCGCAGCTGCAATGCTTCCTGTGCAGTGGCTGTGGCAAATCCCCAGATATAATCATATTCCTGGATCATTCTTGCAATGGGAACTGCCCCATGGCCGTAGGCATCTGCTTTGATCACCGCAACGATCTTGGTTCCCTCTTTTATATTCTTTTTCATCTGTTCAAAGTTGTATTCCACTGCATCCAGGGAAATAAGTGCCTTGACTCTGCTATATTTTTCCATCCTGTTCTCCTCATTTCGAATCATTTATCTTTCTGAAAGCTTCAGCACACCTGGGATTTCCCCCAGCATGCTTCTTGCTGTCATTCCATGGCTTCCTGTATGCTCTGCTGCAAAATCTCCGCTTCGGCCGTGAAGGTAAACTGCCATGGCCGCCTTATAAGCCAGTTCTGTCTTATCTTCTTCAGACAGATACATGCACAAAGCAGCCGCTATCAGACCAGACAACACATCACCGCTTCCCGCAGTAGCCATTCCCGAATTCCCGCAAAGATTGAGGTATATTTTCTCATTGTGATCTGCAATCACAGTGCAGGCATCTTTCAATACACAAACCGCACCGGTTTCCCCTGCATATTTTACAGCATAAAAAACGGGATCTTTTTTTAGGTCAGAGATCTGTATTCCTGTTAGGCGGCTCATCTCCCCAATGTGAGGTGTCAGCACCGTATTTTCATCAATATATTCTAACCATCCGGGATGCGCAGCCAGAAGATTCAATCCGTCTGCATCCAAAACAATGGGTTTTCCTTTCTTATGTCCATTTTGCAAAAACCATAACATCCGCTCTGTACTTAATGCATTGGTTCCAAGACCGGGTCCGATCACCAGTACGTCACACCAGTCCAGATTTTTTTCATTTTCCTGCTGGTTAAATTCACAGGTCAGCATAGCTTCTGGCAGCAAAGTCTGAAGAGGAATGCGGTTCTCATCCACAGTCTGAAGCTTCACCATTCCCGTCCCTGCATAAAGGGCCGCTGCTGCGCATAAATATGCTGCTCCGCACATTCCCTTTGATCCAGCCACAAAAAGGACCTTTCCAAAGGTTCCCTTATTTCCATCGGAAGCTCTTTGGGGAAGCTGTGCAAGATCCCTTTCTTCTACATACCAGGCTGCATTTGCGGCAAGCTCTCTTCCCTTTGCATCCTTGTCATAGATCCCGATATCTGCAGTCACCACTTTTCCTGCATATTTTCTGCCAGGATAAAGGCACAACCCTCTTTTGATGTAGGCAAATGTCACCGTAAGGTCTGCCATAAATGCGGTTCCAAGAAGCTCTCCTGTGTCCCCGCTGATACCGGAAGGAATATCCACTGCCACTTTAAAAGCTTTTGCGTCATTCATCTGCCGAATCAGCTCTGCATAATGTCCCCCAACCGGTCTGGACAGGCCTACGCCGAAAATTGCATCTACTATAACAGTATATTCATCCCATACAGGGTTATTCGTCACAGAAATCTGGTAACATTTTACGCTTTCCAGCTGTCTGGCTGTCTCTGGTGTCATTTTTTTGGGATCTCCTGCCAGATAAATATCGGTATTTATCCCCTGAAGCTGCAAAAGCCTTGCAATGGCCAGCCCGTCCCCGCCGTTATTTCCGCTTCCACATACCACCAGTACCCGGGGATACTCTCCTGGAAGCTCCCGAATCTGATCTGCCACTGCCAGCGCAGCACGCTCCATCAACACAGCAGATGGAATATGCATGCCGCATATGGTATTTTCGTCAAGAGCTTTCATCTGATTGCAGGTGAGGATTTTCTTCATGATTACACCCCTTTATATCTGATATCTTTTAACGCTTCATATGCAAAAAGACCGCCGCATGGTCTCCTTCTTTCCTCGAGACAGGCAGCAGTCCTCTTTGACTTTTATTTGTCAATATGTTCTTTCCTGTATTGGCTCAGATTATAAGACAGTGCCATCAGACTTTCGGAGAGATGAACATTTTCCACGATCACATCCTCTGGAGCGTCAAGATCTGTATGTGCAAAATTCCAGATTGCCTTGATTCCATTCTCGATGAGAACCTTGGCCATCTCCTTAGCCTTGTTCTTCGGCAGTGTCAAAATAGCGATCTCTACCTGATTTTCTCTGATAAATTCCGGAAGATGGCCGATCATCTGAATCTCAATTCCTCGAACGGAGATTCCTTCCAGAACCGGATTTACGTCAAAAATCCCCACAAGACGAAATCCTCTTTTCTCAAAGTCCCCATAATTGGCAAGTGCCTGTCCCAGATTACCTGCGCCAAGAATGATCATAGGATGAATGGTGTCCAGCCCTAAGATCTTACCAATTTCTGTATAAAGATACTCTACATTATATCCGTAGCCCTGCTGTCCAAAGCCTCCGAAATTATTTAAATCCTGACGAATCTGTGATGCAGTCACATGCATTTTCTTGCTAAGGTCATTGGAAGATATACGTTCAACCTTCTCTTCCATCAGTTCCCCCAGATAGCGATAATACCTTGGCAGTCTCTTGATCACTGCCTTTGAGATTTCTTTCGCCTCCAAAATGTTCTCCTCCTTGTTTCCGCTGCCTGCGCTTTCCGCAATAATACTTCACAAAACCCTACCCGTAAGCGGCAGCCCGCATAACACTATGTCAATTATACCTAAATGTTATTTTCTTGTCAATTAAACTTGTGCAGAATTTACATAATTTTGCTATTTTATCTGCCAAACAAAAAAAGAACTGTTATCTGTAGACAAGTCGCCTGCTGGCGACATCAACTATATACAAAAGGCTCCCACAGGAGCCTTTTAGTTTATGTAAAACAATATCAAATAATGCCTCTTCGGTCAGTATTGCTTCTCCACCTTCACCTTTCCCAACAGAAAAACCATCACAAGCAGTACCGCGGGAAAAATCAGACCAGCGCCCATACCGACGCGGATATTGTCTCCGGCGTTCTGAGTGACACGGCCCACGATTCCAGGACCAATGCTGCCTCCAAGGTCTCCAGCCATGGCAAGAAGGGCGAACATGGCGGTTCCACCTGCGGGGAATTTCTTAGAGGAAATACTGATAGTGCCAGGCCACATGATTCCAACAGAAAATCCGCAGACAATACAGCCGATCAGTCCTGCTGCCGGATTGGAACACAGGGAAGCAAGAAGATAACAGATCACGCACAAAATTCCGGATCCTGCCATAAATTTCATGAGATCCATCTTATCTCCATATTTTCCAAAGATCACACGGCTGATTCCCATCACGATGGCAAACATACAGGGGCCAGCCAGGTCTCCGATGGTCTTGGACAGTCCAAGCGCCGCCTCAGCATAGGCTGAAGCCCACTGGGACATGGACAGCTCTGATGCGCCGGAACACACCATCAGACACACAGCGATCCAGAACACCGGCTTGCGAAACAGCTCCCCAATCTTCATTCCTTCCCCTTCGTCTACCAAATGCTCGATGGGACAGGTAGCAAAATTGTAAACATTGATGGCTGGAACGATTGCCCACAAAACAGCAAGCCATTTCCAGCTGTCCATTCCGAAAACTGCGAAAAACAAGGTGGAAACTGCAATGGTTCCCACGGAGCCCCAACAGTAGAAGGAATGAAGAAGGCTCATGGTTGCCTCTTTGTTCTCAAAGGGACAGGCTTCCACAATAGGACTGCAAAGCACCTCGATCAGTCCGCTTCCAACGGCATATATAATAACACTGATGATAATTCCTATAAAAGGATCCGGCAAAAGATCCGGAAGAAATGCCAGCCCCACCAGCCCTAAAGCGGAACTGATCTCAGATGTCACAATGCACACACGATATCCGATTTTGTCCACAAACCGGGCGCAAAACAGATCGATCAGCAGCTGGGTAAAGAAAAAGCAGGTAGAGATCATGGCGATGTTTCCAAGGGAAATATGGTAATCTGTGTGAAATTTCAGGAACAGCAGCGGCGCAAAATTAGCTGCTATAGCCTGGGTAATAAAGCCCAGATAACAGGCTCGTTTGGTTTTCTGGTAATTTGGCATGATTGGTTCTCCTTTTTTCTTCTTTGAAGAAGATTTTTATTGGATTATATAATATTTGAACGTATTTTTCATTGGATTATTTTTACTTTTTATTGTATAATATCGTAAAACAGAACGTACAAATTATGGATATGATTTTTAGGGGCGTATTATAATCTAGTCTGAGGATAAACAAGACATGAAAAAAAACAACGTATATACAAAAATTATTACCGACGAGAATTTAATGGAGACCCAGTTCCATGGAAGCCCGGACTATCCATTTCGCTACTATTACGAGCATTTAGCCCAGTTTGATTTTAACTGCATAGACTGGCACTGGCATACGGAGCTGGAATTTGTGTATGTTCAATCTGGGACCGTAACTGTATGGATCGGGGAAAAACAGCTGGATCTTCCTGCGGACAGCGGTATTTTTATCAACTCCAAATTGCTTCACCGTTTTTCCTCTCCTGTGGATGCTGTCATTCCAAACTTTCTCTGTATGCCCTCCTTCCTTGCGGCTACAGACAGCTATATCTACCAACACTATGTGAAACCAATTATTTCTTCTAATATTCCTTTTTGGATTTTTCGCAGGGAGGTCTCCTGGCAGAACAAGGTTCTGGATCTTATAAGGCAGATTATTTCTGCGCAGATTTCCAGTTCTTCCAGCCATCTTTTAACCTCTGCCCTTATGCAGCAGCTCTGGCTGGAAATATACGAACATACAGATCTTTCCTCCACACTGGAAGTCACTGGACAGTTCTCTGTAAACCGTGCAAGACTCCAGCTGATGATGCAGTTTATTCACGAAAATTACAAAAAAAATCTTTCCCTGGATGATATTGCTGCACAGGCTATGATCAGCAAAAGCTCTACCCTAAATCTTTTTCGGAATCACCTGCATATCACACCGGTCAATTATCTCATAAACTATCGTCTGAAACAGGCTGCCCTACTGCTTTCCCATACAGAGAAAAAAATCAGCACCATTTCAGCCGAAACAGGTTTTCACAATGTAGATTATTTTTGCAAAATCTTCAAAAAGCACTACCAGGTGACACCTGGGGAATATCGGGAGAAAAAGCGGGATAAATAACTGCTGCTTTGATTTGTAATAAACTGAAATACAGAAATACTATATTTTTCAGTGCTTTCATGGGATTGCTTGTGCATACTTACAAATTTTTGCAAAATTTTTTCAATTTTGACAATTGTTATTTCAAAAACTTTTATTTTCAAGTATAATGATATGATGATATCAGGGGCAAAAGGAGGAAATTATGATATTAGCATGTCAGAGCATCTGCAAATCCTTTGGTGAAAAAGTGATTCTGCAG
>CAKRRX010000027.1 GCA_934394595.1 uncultured Blautia sp.
CGGGGAAAATTTTCGTAATGCCTTTTAATTCAAGAACATATTCAGACACGGCTTTTTCTCCTCCCTTTCTTGATCTGGTTTTATTCTATCATTGGTCATTTTGTTTGGAAATGGGAAAATATTTGGAAACAGGGTAAAATATTTTCCACTTTATAAGTAAAATTTTCCTCCTTTCCAAGAAAACTCCACAAAAGTTTGCAGGTTCGCTCTCGTATTTTAGCCATATTTATGTTATGATGATACCCGTAACATACAATGATTTTTTATACAGCCTTTTTCCTGACCACTGGCTGTGTATGGGAGATAAAAATGAAATTACTGATTGTAGATGATGAAGAGCTTACCCGCACCGGCGTGATCTCTTCTATTGACTGGAAGGCTATCGGGATCGACCAGATTCTGCAGGCAGATGACGGAGTGAACGGACTTACAGCTGCCCTGGAACATAAACCGGACATTATTCTTTGTGATGTACGTATGCCAAGGCTTGATGGAATCCAGATGCTTGAGAGGCTGGAATCCAGTCTTCCTGACGTAGTTCCGGTTTTTATGAGTGGCTATTCGGACAAAGAATACCTGAAAGCAGCTATCAAATTAAAAGCAATCAATTATATTGAAAAGCCCCTTGATCCCCAGGAAATCCGGGAAGCCATTGCAGAGGCCCGGGATCTCTGCCTAAAGAAGCAGCGCACCCGTCATAATGAGACCATGCTTTCCCAGGAAACTGCTTCCCATCTGGCCCTGCTTCTGACCCAGCCTTATGCCCATGTACAGGAAAATGTAGATCAGCTTATCCGGGAACTTTCCTTTCCCCTGGAAGCTGCTGCCACGTTCACAGCAGTTGTGCTGAAAACTGATACCGATGAGGATCTTTCCCTTTCTTCTGCTAATACTATATATCTGTCTGTCCGTGATTTTCTCAAATCCTTTCACATGGATTGTATCTTTGCAGAAAAGAGAGTTCAGTATATGGTATATTTTGTATTTGGCCCGGCACCTGGCTCTGCCGCAGGAAAAAGTATACGGGATTTTTTCTGCAGCCTTTATTCCAGATACCCCAGATTCTGTATTGCAGCAGGCGAAACGGTAAACAGTATTGCAAAAGCTTACCAGTCCTACACCTCGGCTGTGATCCTGCTTCAGAACAGTTTCTTTTTCCCGGCAGGCAGTTTTCTCTTTCCCTCCAGTGAACTGTTCCAGAGGGAAAACAGACCTGAGCTTCCTGCAAATCCGGAAAATGAATTCCAGACTCTTCTAATTGGGAAAGATTCCCAAAAAGTAACAGATTTTCAGAATCTGCTGTTTCAGTATTTTGACCATAATCAGAATATCCTGCCCAATCAGGCCAAGGATCTGTATTACAAGCTGTTTCGTGTTCTGGAGGAAGCAGCGCGCCAGTTAAAGCTTACCCTTTTCCAGCGCCAGGAAAATCTCATGGATGCCCTGGAAAATATCTTTTCCTTTTACGATCTTCACCAGAAGCTCATAGAAAAAACTGACCAGTTTTTCCAGTCTGCCAATAATACAGAAGAAGAAAATTCCACGATCTTTCTGATCAAGGATTATATCAGCCGGAAATATATGGATGAATCCCTTTCTGTAAAGGATATCAGCGAGCATGTATTTTTGTCGGCCTCCTATGTCTGTACCTTTTTCAAAAATGAAACCGGTCAGACCCTGAATCAATATCTCACAGAGTACCGCATGGAAAAAGCCAAACACCTGCTTACAGATCCCAGATATAAGATTACCGATATTTCCTCCAGAGTAGGCTACAGCGACGGGAATTATTTTGGAAAAAGCTTCAAAAAGTATACCGGATTTTCTCCGTCTGAATACCGGGAAAAAATGAGCCAGACAGGAGTGTGACAAACTTTGCACAGAATCAAACAATGGTACCAGGACCTGAACCTGCAGTCCAAGTTCACCCTGGTACTTCTTCTCATTGTGGCAATACCTGCCATCGCTATGATATTCTTTTTTTACGGAAGAGCTTACGATATGCTGGTATCATATACCATCCGCCAGGAACAGGACAATTCCTCTAATACTGCCCCACTTATCGAGGAATCCCTACAACAGATCCTGGATGTAAGTGAAGATATCTCTTCCCTTGATTTTTATCAGACCCTTTTCAAAAACACCATAACTGACTCTTTTACAGATTTGGCTGCCTCTTCTTCCTCTGCTGATTTTTCTGACAGAGTTCAAAAGCTGATACAGGACACACCTGTCTCCGATGTGAAGATTTATATGGAGATTCCGGAAAGTGCTGATGAAGATATGGCACAATTTCTAAAATCCGATCACACCAGAGATATTTTTCAGTCTCTTGACCAGATCCGTGGAACATACTGGTATGGTATTTTCCGCGGAAGCCGTGTCTCCCAGCTTTTTTGTCCTTCTTTTTATCTTGGGGCAAAAGAACAGAAGGCCTATGGGGATCAGGCATATATCACCCATGCATCTGTGATCTATGACAACGGTACCTATGACGCATATATGGCAGTCTATTATTCCGGTCAGGAATTTCAGCAGATTCTCTCGGACAACCTTACCCTGGATGGAAGCGTTTCTTATATTATAAATGAACGAAACAACCTGGTTTCCGCTTCCAGTAATTCTCTTGCAGGGATCTACTGGCTGAATTATGACAGGATCATGGAATCCTTCATGTCCTCCAACAGTTTTATTGAACAGGATATTCTGGGACAGACCGTTTATGTGGGATTTTACCGGATCCGGCAGCCAGGCTGGTTTATGGTGACAGTTCTTCCTTCTCCACCGCTGATCCGGCAGAGCAATATACTTGTATTTCAATTCCTGCTGATCTATGTCTGCGTGTTTGCCCTTGCCTTTGTCCTTGCAAATATTCTGTCCCGTTCCATCACAGGCAGGATTTCTTCTGTCATCAGCCAGATGCGAACCGTCCGCTACGGACCTCCGGTTCCCATGGATACCCCTGTTGCCCATGATGAGATTGGTGACCTCATAGACACTTACAATTACATGACCAGAAAGATGAACCAGCTCATAGAAAAGCAGGCAAAGGCGGCAGAGGATCTTCGCATAGCAGAATTTAATTCCCTGCAGGCCCAGATCAATCCACATTTCCTGTACAATACCATGGATATGATCAACTGGATGGCACAACAGGGACGCACCTTAGAGGTAAGTAACGCAGTGCAGAATCTGTCCCGTTTTTATAAGCTCACCCTGAGCCGCAAAAAGGGAATCAGTTCCATTGCAAAAGAGGAAGAACACGTTTCCATTTATGTACATCTGCAGAATATGCGGTACCATGACAGTATTTCCCTTATCTCCGATATTCCTGATGAGCTGATGGAGTATCAGATTCCAAAGCTCACCCTGCAGCCAGTGGTAGAAAATTCCATTCTCCATGGCATTCTGGAGAAGCCCTCAAAATCCGGCACCATTGTTCTCACCGGATGGGTGGAGGAAGAAGATATCGTACTTCTCATTTCTGATGACGGAGTAGGCATTGCTCCGGATAAACTGCCTGTGATTCTCTCCGGCAACGGAACCAGCATTTCCGGTGGAACCAATATCGCCATCTACAATACTCACAGACGGCTTCAGGTCCTCTATGGCACAAAATACGGGCTTTCCTATTCCAGCCACTTAGGACAAGGGACAGAAGTCCAGATTCGGATACCTGCGAAAAAATACATTTCAGACAAGGTATAATTTTGTTTCATATTAACGCAAAAAGGATCTTACGCCAACGGCGCAGATCCTTTTTGTCTGTGAATATGTGTAATTATGTTAAGATAGTGGAGTTTATCATGTAATCTCACAAAGATGATGTTGGGGGCAAAAGTATTTTGCCCCTAACTTGATATCTTATAAATTAGTTTCTCTTGGAAAGAACTTCTTTTTCGTAGTCCTCTACTTCCTCAAACCATTTCATTCCAACAGGTGCGCCGGATACTTCACAGAAGTAATCCCATACATCACCAAATGGATAAGTCTTAACTTCTTCCTGAACAGCCATAAGCTTGGTCAGGTTATTGGAATCCTGAAGTGCTTTTAACTCAGCATTTGGCTGAAGCAATGCGAACAACAGGGATTTGGACATGTTGCGAAGGCCTGTGGTCCATGCAGAAATACGGTTGATGCTTGCATCAAAGTAATCCAGTGCGATATATACACGGTTCAGGGCATCGTTTCTTACGATTTCCTTTGCAATTTCTCTTGTCTCATCATCAAAGAGAACTACATGGTCAGAGTCCCAGCGTACCGGACGTGTTACATGCAGAGCCAGCTCCGGGAAGAAGCAAAGCAGAGAGGAAATCTTGTCAGATACTACTTCTGTAGGATGATAATGGCCATTATCCATCAGCGGCATACATTTATCTTTGTGTGCTGCTGCAAAAGACAGTGTGAACTCAGCGCTTCCTGCTGTGTAGGACTCAACTCCGATGCCAAATACCTTGGACTCAACACATGGTTTTACAAGGTTGAAATCATATGGCTCAGAAAGAATCTCTTCGATGGACTCTTTGTATCTCATTCTCGGTCCCAGACGGTCTCCCGGAATATCTTTGTATCCATCGCCGGTCCAGATGTTCATAACACATGGAATTCCGGTCTGCTCAGCAAAATACTGGGAAATACGAATGCAGGCTTTGCCGTGCTCGATCCAGAATTTTCTGGTCTCCTCGTCAGGGCTGGACAGTGTCAGGCCGTCTTTTACCTTCGGGCTGGAGAAAAATGTGGGGTTGAAATCAAGGCCAAGGCCTCTTTCTTTTGCAAAGTCAACCCATTTCTGGAAATGCTTCGGCTCAAGCTTGTCTCTGTCTACCCACTGGCCATCTTCAAAAATTGCATAACATGCATGGACGTTGATTTTTTTCTTTCCCGGTGCAAGTGCAAGGACTTTGTCCATGTCAGCCATCAGTTCTTCCGGAGTTCTTGCTTTTCCCGGATAGTTTCCTGTGGTCTGGATACCGCCTGTAAGCGGGCCATCCTGGTCAAATCCCTTAACATCATCACCCTGCCAGCAGTGAAGGGAGATCGGTACAGTTTTCAGAATCTCAATTGCTTTGTCTGTGTCGATTCCAAGCTCAGCATATCTTGCTTTAGCCGCTTCATATCTTTCTTTTACTGTCATTTTAAAGATTCCTCCTTATTTGTTCGCATTGCTTTTGTTTTCTTTATGATCAATAGAAATGATTCTATTCTCTCATGCCTTGTAAATCTTGATACCGAAGGACTCATGGATTGTGGTACGAGCCTCTTCAATGGATTTGAACTCTTCTGCTTTTAACATCTGAGCAGTGATATTTCCAATTGCTGTAGCTTCTCCCGGACCTGCGTGAACCTCTTTGCCAGTTGCTTTTGCAGTGAGTTCATTGAGGTATCCGGCATTGGAACCGCCGCCTACTACATGGATACGGCTGTAAGTTCTGCCTGTCATCTCTTCCAGCTCTTTTGCTGTCTTTGCATAGCACTCAGCAAGGCTGGTGTAGATTACAGTGGCAATCTCGCCTAATGTCTCCGGAACTTTCTGTCCGGTTCTGCGGCAGTAGTCTTTTACTTCCTCTGTCATATTCTCAGGGGAAAGGAAGCACTCATCATTTGCATCTACTCTGGATGGGAAATCCTTTGCTTCCTCAGCCATCTGGCAGATTTCTGCAAAGCCGTATTTATCATCGAATTCATGGCGTACAGACTGGATCATCCAAAGTCCCATAATGTTCTTCAGATAACGGAATCTGCCTGCATAACCGCCCTCATTGGTAAGGTTCAGCTCACAGCTTCTCTTGGAGCAGTCTGCCTTTTCTCTCTCAATTCCCATTAAAGACCAGGTTCCGGAACTGATGTAAATGAAGTCATCGTCATTTGCAGGAACTGCAAGAACTGCTGATCCGGTATCATGTGTAGCAGGTGCTACTACTTCCACATCAAATCCAACCTCTGCTTTCACTTCCTCTGTGAAATGTCCGATGCTGGTACCTGGCATGATCAGCTTCTGGAAAATTCTCTTAGGATATCCAAGCATATCGATCAGTTCATAATCCCAGTCTTTTGTCTCCGGGTTTACCAGCTGTCCGGTAGTAGCCTCTGTATATTCACAGGTTTTCTGGCCTGTGAGCAGATAATGGAAATAATCCGGTACATGAAGCATTGTCTCAGCCTGATCCAGATATTCCGGATATTTCTTCTTTACTGCCATCAGCTGATATACGGTATTGAAAATTGCTTTCTGGATACCGGTACGTGCATAAAGATCCTCAAGGGAAATGATCTTGTATACTTCCTCGTCCATTCCCTCTGTTCTGTGATCACGATAACCAACTGTATTGCCAAGTACTTTATCGTCCTTGTCCATCAGTACAAAATCAACACCCCATGTATCTACACCCATGCTTACCGGGATCTTGCCAATTTCTTTACATTTTTTAAGGCCATTCTTGATTTCCTGGAAAAGTCTGTCAAACTCCCAGCAAAGCTCGCCGTTCTTTTTCACCATTCCGTTCTCAAAACGATGTACTTCCTCAAGCTCTATCTTTCCATTCTCAAGGTGTCCCAGAATCAGTCGTCCGCTTGATGCACCAATATCTACTGCAAGATAGTATTTTGTCATTTCGTAAATCCTCCTAACTGATAATATCATAATACTATAGTATTTTATAATAATGAAGAACCTCTTTTGTCAAAAAAAGTGTCCTTATTTGCCAATTTTTCCTTTTACCAGAAAACCCCCAGGGCATTGCCCCGGGGGTCTGTTTTATTCACAGCTCAAATGCCTGTAAACCTATAACGAATCATTCCAACCTTATTTTCAATTAGTCATAAAGGTTTGGAGCAATGCTTTCGTCTTCCATGTTTGTGGAATCATACCAGTAACCAGCTGTAGGAACATCCTCAAGCTCCTGTCCGTTAGCTGCTGCTGTCAGAGCATAGATTGCATAGTAGCCCATCATCAGAGGAGACTGTGTAACTGCACCAAGGAATGTGCCATCTGTTACAGCTGCTTTAATGATAGAACCAGCGTCGAAACCAACACCGATAACATCACCTGCTGCTGCGTCAGAACCAAGAACGTTCAGGTTAGCGTTAGCTGCAAGAACACCCTCTGCGGAAACCTGGTTGGAACCGAAGATTGCGATGCAGTTTTCCTGGGAAAGGATAGCCTGAGCCTCTGTGGAGCAAAGCTCTACAGTTGTCTGTGCCGGAACTGCTACCTGGATAACAACGTCAGCGTCAGCCTCTTCAGCATCAGCACCTGTTGCTGCATTTACATAGAACTCATTACCTTTAACTGCTACTGTTTTGCCGTCTGCCTGAAGCAGTTCGATCATCTTATCGATGAATCCTGTACCACGCTGCTGAATGTTAAGAGCAGTAGCATCCTGGTTAACTTCACCGATGATAACCTGTCCCTCAGCATTAGCAATAACGTCTTTGATTGCAGTATACATATTCTCAGCTGCTACAGAACCAGCCTGAGCGTTGTCTGTGCAAACTTCGCAAACTACAGCACCTTCCGGAGCATCAGAGATACCGGTATCAAATGTTACAACCGGGATTCCTTTATCAACGCACTGCTGAAGAGCATCCTGAACAGAAGAGGTATCGCAAGCTGCAAGTCCAAGACCAACTGGATCTGTTGCGATTGCTGTGTTGATCATGTTTACCTGGTCAGCGATATCAGACTCACTGTTTGGTCCCTGAGCTTTGAAAGTAACACCTAACTCATCTGCTGCTTTCTGCATTCCCTCTACAGCTGCCTGCCAGTATGTAGACTGGAAAGATTTAACCATCATCGGGAACTCATAAGCTTCGTTAGCTGTAAGACCTTCAAACTGATCTTCCGGAGCTGCCATTACAGTTGTTGCTGCCATACCGGATACCATTGCTGCACACAGAACTAATGCCATAACTTTCTTTGCTTTCATTTACTACTTCCTCCTTGAAATAAATTAAAATTATATAGTTTTTTATGATGATACGTCGCTACACTCTCCGACGCTTCACATCCGTTATGAAATTTTTATACTGCCTGTAAATCTCTTATGCACGTTTCTTCTCTTTCAGGATATCGATCAATACTGCTATGATCAGTACCATACCGGTAATGATCTGCTGCCAGTTTGCCTGGAGACCGATGTATGGAAGACCGGTTTTCAGCAGCATGATAACGAAAATACCTACCAGAGTTCCTACTACAGATCCGTAACCACCGGAAGCTGCCACACCACCAACGAATACACCGCCGATAGCATCCATCTCAAGTCCGGCACCAGTACCAGGCTGTACAGTAGGAGTTACTGCTGCATATGCGATTGCTGCAAGACCTGTAAACAGACCGCAAACCACATATACCATTACGTGATACATTTTTACATTGATTCCGGAAAGGGCTGCTGCCTCTTTGTTGGAACCGATCGCGATGGTGTAACGTCCGAATTTTGTATGGTTCAGCACGAACTCCATCAGGATTACCAGAAGGATCATCCAGATAAATCCAATTGGATAACGGGAAGCACTTCTTCCGGTACCTATTGTCAGTTTGAAAATGGAATGGAACCATCCGCCATCCTGATTCAGGGTCGGCCACGGTGTAGCACTGTAAAGAGAACCGATACCACGGGTAATCATACAGGTACAAAGGGTAGCCAAAAATGGAGGCAGGTTCATAATACCAATAAGGATACCGTTGGCTGCACCGATTGCAACACCAAGCAGAATACATATCAGCATTGCAGCTGCTACCGGGATATGATCATTTCTGATCAAGGTTCCACCGATCAGTGCGTAACATACCATTCCGGTTCCGATGGAAAGGTCAACACCGCCGGTAATAAGCGGGAATGTAACACCGATTGCCATCAGAAGATCATAATATGAGAAATCCAACATACTAAGGAGTGTGGTATACTGTCTGAATTCCTTACTCCTTATGGAAAATATCAGCACCAGTGCTATGATAACCAGCAAAACAATAAATCTCTGATCACTTAAAATACTTTTTTTCTTCTTAGTCATGACGCCCTCCTTAATCGATATTCCGTGTAGCCTTTGTCATAATGTGTTCCTGTGATGCTTCGGAAATATCAATATCCCCTGTTACTTTACCTTCACACATTACGATGATACGGTCACTCATTCGGAGAATCTCTGTCATCTCAGAAGAAATCATGATAATAGATTTTCCTTCTGCTGCCAGTCTGCTCATTAACTTGTAAATCTCGTTCTTGGCACCAACGTCGATACCTCTTGTAGGCTCATCAAAGATCAGGATCTCACTGTCACGGGTCAGCCATTTTGCGATAACCACTTTCTGCTGGTTACCACCGGAAAGATTTACTACCAGCTGGTCTGTGGTAGGAGTCTTGGTTGCAAGCTCCTTCACATATTTCTCTGTGACTTTTTTCTCCTTACCTTTGTTAATGAAAAGGCCATTGCAGTACTGTTCCATTGTTGCCAGGGTTGTGTTCTCTGTAACAGATTTCTGAACAACAACTCCATATCTTCTTCTATCCTCAGACAGATAACCGATACCATATTTAACTGCATCCTGCGGGCTGTTGATGGTTACTTCGCGAAGCTGCCCATCTTTTCCCATAATAGAGATCTTTCCACTCTGCTTCGGATCTGCTCCAAACAGGGCTCTTGCTGTCTCAGTACGTCCGGCTCCCATCAGTCCTGAGAATCCAAGGATCTCACCTTTACGAAGTTCGAAGCTTACGTCCTGAACCATCTTACCTGCATTCAGGTGCTCTACTTTCAGAACAACCGGTGCATCAGGAGCAACCATGCTGTGTTCCTTCGGGTCTTCGTAAATAACACGGCCAACCATCATATTGATGATGTCCTCTTTTGTACTCTGTGCTGTGATCAGAGTTCCTACATAACCACCATCTCGCATGACTGTTACACGGTCTGTGATGACCTTGATCTCATCCATACGGTGGGAAATGTATACAATACCAAGATTCTTCTTGCGAAGGTCTTTGATAATCTCAAATAAATCTGCAATCTCTTTCTCTGTAAGCGCTGCAGACGGCTCATCAAAAATGATAACCTCTGCTTTGTGGGAAATTGCTTTTGCGATCTCACACATCTGCTGTTTACCAACAGTAAGATTGCTCATTTTTTCCCTTGGATCAATTTCAATATTCAGATCCTGGAACAGTTTCTTAGAATCTTCGATCATCTTCTTGTCGTCTACACGGATTCCTTTTTTCGGCTCACGTCCGATAAAAATGTTCTGTGCAACAGTCAGATCTCCGATCATATTTAATTCCTGATGTACGATTACTACTCCGGCTTCCTGTGCTTCACGGGTATTGTGAAATTCAATTTCTTTGCCTTTGTATACGATAGATCCGGAATCTTTCTGATAAATACCGGTCAGCACCTTCATCAGTGTGGACTTTCCGGCACCGTTCTCTCCCATAAGTGCATGTACTTCACCGCGTTTCACTTCGAAATTAACATGATCCAGGGCATGAACTCCAGGAAAGGACTTATCGATTTCCTTCATCGTTAAAATAACTTCACCCATTGTCGAATTCCTCCCTCTATGATCAGTTCTTTCTGCGTCTTGCAGAAACGTCAGCGTAAACAGCTACGATAACAATGAGACCTGTGATGATCATCTGCTGTCCTTTACCAAGGCCAAATGCCATGATTCCCTGCTGAAGAAGAGAGATGATAAACACACCGATCACAGTACCACCGATGGAAGCAAGTCCACCAGCCATGGAAGTACCTCCCATAACGCATCCTGCGATTGCTTCGTTGTTATACTGATCGCCATATCCAGGCTGAACTGTAGTATATGTAGCTACGAAAAACAGTGCTGCGATTCCTACCAGGAATCCACAGATTACATATGCCAGCATTCTCCATTTTCTGGTGTTAACACCGGAAAGACGAACTGCTTCACTGTTAGATCCAAGACAAAGGATGTAGCGACCAGGTTTGGTATTGTACAGAACGATACCACAGATCACTGCCATTGTCAGGAAGATCACAAGACCTACCGGAAATCCATTGTAATTGGTAATGTTTCGGAACCATCCGTTTGCCGGATCAGAAGCCTGCGGCCAGCTGACGGACTGTGTCTTGGTAAATACAGAAGCAATACCCTTTGCGATATTCATGGAAGCCATGGATACGATAAATGGCGGAACAGACATATAAGAAACCAACCAGCCATTAAAGATTCCAAATGCAAGGCCTACCAGAATACAGATCACCATGGCTGCTGCACAAGGCACTCCATAAGAGATCATGCTGTAACCGGAAACCAGTGCACAGCAAAACATAACCGGTCCAATGGAGAAATCAATTCCTCCTGTAGCAATTACGAATGTTACTCCAAGTGATAAAAAGCCCAGGAAGTATACATAATTCAAAGTAGACTTGATACTGTCACCTACAGGGAACTTACTTCCAAGCACGCCTCTGAAAACTATGAACATCAGAACCAGAATACAGACAAGCAGTATTCTGTTCAGGCCGAGCTTTTTCACGATTGGATTTTGTTTCAACTTTTCCAACTTTTCACCCTCCTTGATTTTATTGCACACATCTGCGTTTTCTATATCATACCTTGGTTTTCTCATAATTGTAATGGAATATCTTCCAGAAAAAGGTTAAATATTTACGGTTTGGTCATAAATATTTAACCTTTTGGGAAATGCTTGCTTTATATAATCATTTAAGTGTATTAAATGGGAAAATCAGCTTTTCAATCTCACTGGAATACATGTTGTCCGGTGTCACCAGCTGGCATCCGGAATTGACATTCTTATCATATCCGTTCTTTTTCAGCATACGGACGGTCTCTGTCACGCCAAGATATCCCATTTTGAAAGCTTTTTGCACTACAAAGCCTTTAAATACCCCTTTTTCCATAAGCTGAACAGCTTCCTGAGAGCTGTCTATTCCCACTACCTGGATTTTATCCTTCATGTCATAATTCTGTACTGCCCTGGCAGCGCCTACAGAGGAATATTCATTCATCCCCGCAATCATTTTCAGATCCGGATATTTCTCCATCAGCTGTTCTGTCAGTTCTGTGGCCTTATCAAACTGGGAATTGCAGTATACCACTTCCACCACATTCTTCTCATAATCTCCCAGTCCTTCACGGAAGCCCTGCTCTCTTTCCATAGCTGTGGAAACTCCCTTTACATGACTCACAATGGCAATCTTTGAATTCTCATCAATGAGGGTTCTTGCATATTCCCCCAGAATCCGGCCAGCTTCCAGATTATCGGTGGCTACTGTCAGATCCTGGATATTGTTTTCCATATAGGAATCGATAAATGTAATTTTAATGCCTCTTTTTTTGGCTTCCTTTAAAAGTTCATCAGAAGCATCGAAGCTTGACGGGGAAAATAAAATAGCATCCGGATCTTTTTCTATTGCCTCTGCCAGAAATTCATTCTGCTTTTCTACATCCTCTTCCCTGTCCGGAGCCAGGATTTCCAGTGAGACACCATATTCCTGTGCTGCCATGCGGGTTCCGGATATCAATGCAGTCCAGAAGTCGTTAGTTCCATCCTCTGTCTTTGGAATATAGATTAACGACCATTTTTTTTCGGCATTTTTTTTCTGTATATGGAGTACAGTACCAGCAGCTGCCAGAAGGAGAACTGCTGTACCGATCAGCAAAATCCATTGTTTACGCTTTTTCATGATGCTCCTCCCCCACTGCCGGGATTACCACTGTAACAGTGGTACCTTCCCCCTTTTTACTTTGATAGTGCAGGCCATAATCCTTTCCATAATATAATACAAGCCGTTTCTGTACATTGTATACGCCTACTCCATTGGAATGATAATTGACTTTATGTTTTTCAAAAATATGGGAAAGAGTTTCCTCATCCATTCCCACTCCATCATCCTTTACCTCCAGTACGGCATTATCCCCTTGCCGATATCCTTTTACCAGAATCATCCCCTTACTCTCTTTGTATTTCAGTCCATGATAAATGGCATTTTCGATAATAGGCTGCAGCACAAGCTTCACAATGGGGATCATATTTACAGAAGGATCCACATCAATTTCAAATTCCAGCTTGTCCTTGTACCGCATTTTCTGGATCGTCAGATAACTTTTTGCATACTGGATTTCCTGTCCTATAGACACAGTCTCGTCTTCATTACTGATACTCTGGCGTAGAAGCCTTGCAAGAGATGCCGTCATCAGCACCACATCCTCATACTTTTTCCCTTCTGCCATCCAGATAATGGAATCCAGGGTATTATACAAAAAATGAGGATTGATCTGAGACTGTAAAGCTTTCAGCTCACTTTTTCGCTTCTGCTCCTGTTCATGGACATTCTGTTCCATCAGGTCTTCGATCTTATGGGTCATCACATTAAAGGACTGGGTAAGGCTGCCAATCTCATTTTCATAGGGAACCGGAAGATCTGCAGCAGTGAAATCACCCTCCTGCACCCTTTTCATAGAATCACGCAGTTTCTGAATGGGATGGGTAATGCTTTTTGAGATAAAAATTGACAGAAGCATCGCAATTAACACAAGGACAATTGCTGTGAGCATATAAATGTCGTTGGCCTCCTTGCTGCTCTTTAACAGTTCTGCCATATTCATGCATCCTACAATGGTCCAGCCTGTGATTTCCGAATGGGAAAGGGTATAAATCTTCTCTTCATCTCCCTCTCCTGTCACAACGATATCTGAATCAGCGTTCATCACAGCATCAATATTTTCTGTCTGCAGTTCATTATAAAGCTGCTGCTGACTTGGATGATATACAATGTTTCCATTCTGATCCAGAATAAATACATATCCTTTGTCTCCATTACTGTTCTGGTCACACAGTTCGCTGATCGCACTGTAATTCAAATCCAGAAATACCACTCCGTCACTGTTCCCGGTTCCGTAATAATTGTGGACTTCCCGGCTTAAAGTGATCACCCATGGCCTCTGGCCCTTGATAATATGCTGTACATGGGAAGAGGTAAGATTATATTGATTAAAATGATCCACTGCATTTGTGTACCACTCCTGAGTGGACAGATCCAGGTTTGTATTTATGACCTGATATCCATCATTTACCACATTAACTCCGTTTTTTTGCACGAGTCCGATATTGCGGATGTCATCACGGCTTTTCAGGATAATACTGAATTCTTCCAGAAGCCTTCTTCTATGTTCTCCCTGGGCCACATCGTCTTCCCTTTCCCGGCGGTACAAAAGCATATAGGCATCCTGACTGTTTGCTATGATGGAAGTCATATTATCCATATAAGTAATATAAGAATCGATATTCTGGGTCAGCTGCCTGGTAATACTCTGGGTATACACCACAGAATTCTCATAAATTGCAGAATTTGTATACCGCATGGATATAATAGTTGACACCAGAACTGCACACAGTACAAGTACCGAAATTGCAGCAAACACAGTACTCTGGATACTTTTAAATTTCCGGGGCAGCTTTCTGCTTTTCTTATCTTCGCTCATTGATACTATTCTCCGTCTATCTTTTTCTGATCCGTAAGCCGTAAATTTTAACCATTCTTTACTTTGATCTCAATTGGAATTACCTGCCAGCTTTTTTCCGACTGAAACTGTTCTTTCAAATCCTCAGAAACATGGATCTCACTGTCACTGGTGATCAGGATCATTCCAAATTCTTCCTGATGTTCTCGCCAGAAGCTGCATGCCTTTTCATACCCCATAATATACAGTGCCGTAGACAGGCCATCTGCAAGGGTTCCGTCCTCTGATACAATGGTTACAGACAAAAGGTCTCCACTGGCCGGATATCCGGTACGGGGATCCAGAATATGGATGTATTTCTCATTATTTTCAGTGAAATAACGCTCATAACCACCTGAGGTAACTACTGCCTCATCTTCCACAGACAACACTCCAATGTAGTCTTGTTCACTGCCCTCGGGATTTCGTATTCCTATTTTCCACAGACTTCCATCTGGCTTTTTCCCAATGGCCTGCACATTTCCCCCAAGAGACACCAGTGCAGAAGGAACTTCATACTCCTGAAAGATCTCTTTAAGCTTTTGTCCGGTGTACCCCTTTGCCAGGCCGCCAAGATCCACCTGCTGTCCTTCTCCCAGATTAACCTGGGCACCATTTGAACCTGTCCCCTTAGTTTCTTCCGGAACAGTGGTCTGACTGTCCTCTTTCCTGTCTGAGCCTGTGATATTATCTGATTCCAGGGACTTTTGATCATCTGATATCTGAATTAGGCTCCCGTCTGTCAACGGTAAAAGTTCCTGGATTTCCGCCTCTGATGGAACATGATAATTTCCCGTAGGAAATCCCCACAGCTTCATCAGTGGATAAATAGTATCGTCATAAAGGCCGCCCGTTTCCTGAAATAGTTCCTTTCCCCTTTCCAGAAGTATCTTAAGATTCTCTTCCACAAAAAGACTTCCAGACTCATTCAGGGCATATACCTCACTGTTTTTATCCTGTGCAGACAGCAGCCCATCCAGATATTTTACCTCTTCTATGGCTGCATCCACTGCTTTTTCGCTGTTTTTTCCATATGCAGTAAATTCCATGTAGGTATCCATGGCAAGAAGCTGCTTCTGGCATTTTTTCTGACTGCCAGTATTTTTGCTGAGCCATACTGCAATTCCCAATATTCCTGCACAGACGCAAACTGCTGTCAGCACTCTTTTTTTCATACAGTTCTTTTTTCCCTTGCATATTCTGTCGGTGTCTTGCCTGTCATTTTCTTAAAGGAAATCCCAAAATAATGGGGATCGGAAAAGCCAACTTTTTCCGCAATCTCATAATTCTTTAATGTCGTATTTTTCAGGAGTTCCTTGGCTTTTTCCATTCTGATATTGATCAGATACTCCAGGAACGTACCACCTGTCATATCTTTGAAGATCGTACTGAAATAGCTGGTACTGATATTCAGATAAGAGCAGATATCATTGAGGCTTAGGTTAGGCTCCATATAATGTTTCTGGATATAATCCACTGCCAGGACAGCCTGCCGCTGGCCACTGGAGCTGTTCACGGAAGAACAGCGTTCATATACCTCGCAGACATAATTTTCTACCATTGTAAATGCCTCTTTAAAGGTTTTCTGTTCAGTAACCTTTTCCATAAGAAGTTCCCTTTTGCGAAAAAGATCCTCATTATCCGGGGAAACTGCCTCCCAGCAGCTTCCGGCATGGCGCAGGATCATCTGCAAACATACACAGGCCTGACTTTTGTCCACTTTCGCATTCATTATTTCCTTCTTTATAAGAAGAAGTGCCTGGTTCATTTCAGTCTCATTTCCGGTTCTGATTCCATCTGTCATGCTGCGCAAAGGCTCCTGAAGGGAAAGGCTTCGCTCCTCCTTCAGTTCTTCCGTATCAATCAGAAGATTTCCTCCCAGCAAATATCGAAGTTCTATGGCTTTATCTGCCTGCTTATGGGAATGCAAAGCTTCTCCCGGAGTTCGTACCCATCCGCCAATTCCTGTGGATACCTCTATTCCGATCACTTCTTTTACCTTCTGCTGTATTTCCTGACAGATATCACGGATCTGGGCTGCAAACTCCCGGTTCCGGTTTCCCATAAAAAGAATACACACCCGGTTATTTCCCTCCTGATATGCAATGCCAGCCTTTTCTCCTGTGACGATCTCATCTGCAACATTGAATAACACAAAAGCCATCAATGCACTTTCCTGTCTTTTCTCCATATCAATCTGATGAATGTCTGAATAGAGATCCATGTCGAACACTGCCACTTTGTAAGAAGAGGCATTCAACACGATTCCCATTCCTTCCAATTCATCCAGGCTCTCCTGTACATCTCTTGTACAGCTTACCAATGCTTCAATTGCCTTGGAACGGATCACAAGAGCATTTTTGTTGTAATCCTGGGAGGTTTTGGTAAGAGATTCCATTTTCTGCTTTTCCTTACGCTGCTGATCTACCTTTTCCTTCATCTTTTTGATTACTTCACGCAGCTCCATAGCAGTTACAGGCTTTAACATATACTCACTTACATTATACTGGATTGCTTTCTTGGCATATTCAAATTCGCCAAATCCACTGAAAATAACGATCACAATATCCGGATAGTTGTCATGAAGAAAATGGCTCAGTTCCATACCATCCATATATGGCATAAGTATATCTGTGAGAACAATATCCACCGGATGGGTCTTTACAAAGTCAGCAGCCTGCTGCCCATTCTCACAATCTCCCACAAGTTCACAGTCCATGGATTTCCAGTCAATATTTTCCCTGATCGCATCACGTACCAGGATTTCATCGTCTACAAGTAAAATTCGATACATAGTTTTTGCCTTTCTTTTTCATACAGATTGAAACATGCAAGCTCCCCCCATAAGCCATCATCATGTCTCCCCTTCTATTTCATTTATGATGATATCAGGGGCAAAAGGTCAAAACCTCTCACACCTGACATCATTTTATCTAAATAGTATCTTATCACAGACCATATAATTATGCAAACTAAACAATAGTCTGGAATTTCACAAAGCTATAGAAAAAAGACTGCAGAGCCTAATTCTCTACAGTCTTTTTCTATAGCTTTTCGCTAAAACAATTGCATTATTCCTTATTTAACGATCACGCCATCCTCATCCCACAGATCATGCCAGTCCTTTGCACCTTCCCACAAAAATACATGTCCTTTGATCAGGCGGTTATTCTTATCCAGAGAACGGATGGTCTCCATTTCAGCATCGGTAAGGGGATCTTCCGTCACACATTTCAGATTCATAGTGTAATTCTTCTCTTTCAAAGAAAACGGAATTGGTGATGCCCCTCTTTGTACTGCCCATTTGATACAAATAACTGCCGGATGTACTCCATGTGCCTGGGCAATGGCCTTCAGCTCTGGCAGCTCAATGTCTGCGATATCCTCCGGCATCTTGTCACGCTCCGGACGCTCCGGGGAACCGATCGGGCAGAAACCTACCACTTCGATGCCATGGTTTTTACAATAATCAAACAGTTCCGGCTGCTGGAAGCACGGATGAAGCTCCATCTCAATTGCTGCCGGTTTGATTCTGCAAAGTGGAAGAACTGCTTCCAGTTTCGGGATTGTCATATTGGACATTCCGATATGTTTGGTCAGCCCCATATCTACCAGACGTTCCATCTGACGCCAGGTCTTCATGAAGCGCTCTACTGTAAAAGGCTTGGAATCAGGATTTCTGGAATCTACGTCACAGTGTGGCGCATGGTAATTCGGGAATGGCCAGTGAACATAATACATATCCAGATAATCAAGCTTCAGATCCTTTAATGTTTTTGCGCAGGCAAGAAGGACATCACCATCCCCATGCATGTCGTTCCATACCTTAGATGCAATAAAGAGATCTTCTCTCTTTACAATTCCTTCATCAAAAGCATCTGCAAATACCTTTCCGATCATGTCCTCATTGCCATAGCATGCAGCACAGTCAAAGGAACGGTATCCAACACGGATAGCACCTGCAACAGCAGCAGAAACTGCATCCGCATCTGCATGGTCACTTCCAAAGGTTCCCATACCTACAGCTGGCATTTTGGCACCGGTATAGAGTGTTCTCTGTGGTACAGTTGTGGGATCAATCATTGTCATATCTTTCTCCTCCTTTTTGATTCAGTCTTCATTTACCAGCAGGATCTTGCCTTTTACAAGTCCCGGGGTCTTAAACAGCTGGAAAGCCTCCTGTGCCTGGCTCATCGGCATCTTGCAGTATACAAAGCCCGGATCAAATTTCAGCTGTCCTGTAGCAAAGTAGTGAGCTGTAAGCTCCCATTCTTTTCCTGGGAACGGAGAACTGTAGGACATCCAGGAACCGGTAAGCTTGAACTCTTTACGGTTCATATTTTCCCACTGCTTTGGTGTGAAAGTAAGGTCTGCATGAGGCGTACCGATAAAGCACACATGAGATTTATTTGCAGCCAGTTCAAAAGCCATATGCATAGTAGGGACCTGTCCTGCAGTCTCAAATACATACGCATATCCCTTGCCACCTGTAAGTGCCATAGCTTCTTCCATATAGTTCTCTTTTGTGGTATCCACAACTGCATCTGCGCCCATACGCAGTGCAAGATCAAGACGCTCCCGGCTGATGTCAAATACTACGACTTTCTTGGAGCCGAAAATCTTTGCCCACTGCATGGTAAAGATTCCAATGGTTCCGCAGCCTAAAATTGCCACGCACTCTCCGCCCTGATAATCGTTCTGCAAAAGTCCGTGAAGAGCTACTGTAGATGGCTCAAACATTGCCCCCTGCTCATAAGAAATAGACGGGTCAAAGGGAATGGCATTCTGCTCCGGGATCACAACATAATCTGCATTGCTGCCCTGCTGTCTGGACCCGATAAAGCTGTAATGCTTGCACAGGGAGAAATTGCCATTCTGGCAGTCATCGCACTTCATACATGGAAGAAGGGGCGCTCCGGAAACTCTGTCTCCAACCTTCACCTTTGTCACACCTTCGCCGACCTCCACAACATCGCCGGAAAACTCATGTCCCAGAACGATCGGATAAAAATGCACACCATGATTCAACACACGCGGAATGTCTGATCCACAGATACCGGAAGCCTTTACTTTGATTTTCACCCAGCCTGGCTTTGCCTGTGGCTCTTCGATTTCCTGATACTGCACGTCCTCATTTGCAACTACAACTGCTGCTTTCATTGTTAAATACCTCCTTACTGCCGCACCATCATATGCTTCACAGATTCGTATAATTCTCTGTATGTACGGTATGTCTTATCATATGTTTCTTTATTTAAAGGATTCGGCTCATGACTCCTGGTTTCCCGTACAGTCAGTGAAACCGCTTCCTCATAATCTTTATAAACTCCCACACCTACACCTGCCAGAATAGCAGCACCCAGTGTGGTAGCTGTATCAGATGCCGGAACTACCACTTTCTTTCCGGTTACATCTGCCTTGATCTGTGTCCACAAAAGAGAATTGGCAGAGCCTCCCATAGCTCGAAGTACCTTCACCTCTGCACCTGCTGCCTCTGCGACCTCCAGATTGTGGCGAAGAGAAAAAGCAACCCCTTCCATACAGGCTCTTACCATATGTCCCTTGCTCTTGGCAAAGTCAAGGCCATAGAAAACGCCCTTTGCATATGGATTCCAGATAGGTGAACGCTCGCCGGACATATAGGGAAGAAATACCACCCCTTCACTTCCTGCCGGAATCTTTTGGGCAAGCTCATTAAGCTGATCCAAAGAGGAGACACCTGTCTCTTTGCTCTTACTTCTCTCATAATCTGCAAACTCTTTCTCAAACCAGCGCATCACACCGCCGCCTCCAGTGGTTCCGCCCTGAAGCAGCCACTGTCCTGGAACTACATGAAATCCAAGAATCAGGCTGGGATCTGCCTTATAAGTGTCGGTGCAGATGCTCATACCACCAGCCTGTCCTCCCTGCTCCTGGGTTTCTCCCGGATGGATCACACCAGCCCCCAGAGTACCGCAGGCTGCATCCAGCCCTCCAGCTACCACAGGAGTCCCTGCAGTAAGCCCGCATCTGGCAGCCGCTTCCTCAGTCACAGTGCCTACAACCTGGTCACATGGAACAATATCCGGTAAAAATTCCATAGGGATTCCCAGTCTGTCACACATTTCCTTATCCCAGGTACCAGTGCGCATATCAAAACAGTGCAGGCCATATCCCTGAGAAAGATCCTGGGTAACTGCTCCTGTCAGACGATAAGCTATGAAGCTGTTGGACTGCAGAATCTTGTAAATTTTCCCATAAATCTCAGGCATGTTTTCCTTATACCAGAGGATCTTGGCAGTGGTATAAGAAGGCTGGAGAGAATTCCCCGCAAGCAAAAAGATCTTCTCTGTACCAATCTCTTCATTCAATCTGTCGCAGATTTCCTGGGCTCTGGTATCCATCCAGATCGGTGTATCCGTCAGAACCCTTCCCTGATTATCAATAGCTATGGCAGACCAACTCTGCCCGTCGATTCCCACTCCGGCAATCTGCTCCGGATCTATATCGCCGGTACTCAAGCATTTTTGAATGGCACCGCACACAGCATCCCACCATTCCTCCGGATTCTGCTGTGCCCAGCCCTCCTGTGGATAATATACAGGATAATCCCCTGTAGCAGATGCCATTACCCTGCCGTGCCTGTCAAATACGGCAATTTTACAGGCACTGGTCCCTATATCAATTCCTAATAAATAGTTTTTGCTCATTCCTGTCTCCTGATGGATTTCCCCATAAAAATATCAGTCTGAAGTTTTCGGATAATATGCTCTGGAAGTTCCTTCTGCCCTTCCAGCCGTGCCAGCATGATCTGAGCAGTCTCCCTGGCAATCTTCTCTGTAGGCTGGGATACAATGGTCAGGGCAGGCCTGCAGGCTCTGGCAAATGGCAGATTGTCAAACCCCACTAAAGAAATGTCATCTGGCATGGAAACTCCCATCTCATTCAAACCGATCACAGCTCCCATAGTCATCTCATAATTGGTGACAAATACCGCCGTCATATCCGGATTTTCCCTCACCAGGACTTCCACAGCCTTTACACCGCCCTGGATGGTATAATCCCCATGGCAGATCAGTCTGTCCTCCACTGGTATTCCATACTGCTTCAGCGCCTTCAGATAGCCCAGCATACGCTGCCTGGCAGTAAACACCTCATCTGGTCCCCCGATCAGCCCGATCTTCTGATGCTGCTGCTCTACCAGCATCGTCACCGCATTCTGCGCTGCTGTCTCATTATCAACCAGCACACAGTCACATGAAATCTCCTGTATCATACGGTCGATCAGCACAATAGGCTTCCCTGTCTTCTGGAATTTCCGCAGATGAGAACCGGTCATGTCAACAGGCATATTGATAATGCCGTCTACCCGTTTTCTTGTGAGGAAATCCACAGCTTCCTTCTCCAGTGCCTTATCCGTCCTGCAGTCACAGACAATGGCTGCATATCCGTGACTTCGCAGAATATCTTCCATTCCACTGATGATCTCAGCGCAAAATACATTATTCAGCTCCGGAATCACCACTCCCACAGTCCTGGTGGCATTGGTCTTCAGTCCCCTGGCCACTTCATTCACTTCATAGTGCAGCTCTTCTATGGCTTCCTCAATCTTCACACGATTCTTCTCCCTTACATTTCCCCCATTAAAGTAAGAAGAGATCGTGGCTAGTCCCAGTCCTGTCTTCCTGGCAATGTCCTTCATCGTTGCTGCCATGATACGACCTCTTACTCAGCCTTTCCGTCGCAGCCGCAAACCTTCATACGTGCTTTCACCAATTCTTTCACTGCAGCAATTCCTGCCTTGCCATATGCCTTAGGATCAAATACCTTCTCATCCTCCAGAGTCTCACGCACTGCTTTGGTATATGCAGCACGAAGCTCAGTGGCAAAATTCACCTTACAGATACCTCTCTTCACACAGTCCATAACGTCCTCATCGCTGAGTCCGGATGCACCATGGAGCACAAGGGGAATGTCTACAACCTTACGG
The DNA here is from genome assembly GCA_934394595.1 of uncultured Blautia sp. GTDB lineage: Bacteria > Bacillota > Clostridia > Lachnospirales > Lachnospiraceae > Blautia_A. The sequence continues at coordinate 22,467 of CAKRRX010000027.1, forward strand.
ATCTCACTTAAACGCTCCTTATCCAGTACCGGAGTACCTACATAAAAGCCATGTGCAGTACCAATTGCCACTGCAAGGGAAGTGACTCCTGTACGCTCTGCAAACTCCCTGGCCTCTTCCGGATCTGTATTGGTATCAGCTACCGCAACAAGGTCATCCTCCTTGCCGCCAACCTTGCCAAGCTCTGCCTCGCATGGGATTCCCATAGATGCTGCCACGTCTGCAACCTTCTTGCTTACCTCAATGTTGCTCTCATAATCCAGCTTGGAACCATCGATCATAACAGAAGTATAACCAGCTTTCAGTGCTTTCATGGCAAGATCAAAGCTGCTGCCATGGTCAAGATGCAGGCACACCGGAACAGATGCCTTTGCAGCCTCTGCTGCAACAATAGCCTGATAAGTCTCAAGAGTCCCATACTTCACGGTAGATGGGGTAGTCTGGATCATAACCGGTGCTTTCATCTCCTCAGCCGCCTGGATGATCGCCTTCACCATCTCCATATTCTCCGCATTAAATGCACCTACTGCATAACCGCCCTGCTGCGCTTTTTGCAACATTTCCTCAGATGTAACAAGTGGCATATTTTCCTCCTTCTGCCTGAATATAACAGGCAATTGAATCTTTAATTTACCGAAACCGAAACGTTTCTGTTTTGGTTCATCATACCTCTTTCCTTCCTTTCTGTCAACCGTAAATATTTCATCTTTTTGCGTAAGATTTTACCTTGAAAATTCCCTGGATTCAGGGTAACTTATAAAGTAGAATATTTTCGGAACTCAGTTTTCGATAAAACGAAGGGAGAACACATTATGTTAAAAGGAATTCCTGAAATACTTTCACCACAGCTTTTAAAGGTTTTATGCGAGATGGGCCACAGCGACCGTATCGTTATCGCAGATGGTAATTTCCCGGTAGAATCCATGGGAAAAAATGCAGTTGTTGTACGTTGTGACGGACATGGCGTTCCGGAGCTTCTGGATGCAATCCTTACTGTTATCCCCCTTGATGCTTATGTTGAGAAGCCAGTCACCCTCATGGAAGTTATGCCAGGTGATCCGGTAAAGACCCCGATCTGGGATACCTACAAAGAGATCGTCTCCAAACATGACGACCGCGGCGCAGAGGCAGTAGGAAATATTGAGCGTTTCGCTTTCTATGAGGAAGCAAAGAAGGCTTACTGTATCATCGCTACAGGTGAGAAGGCTGTTTATGCAAATGTTATGCTTCAGAAAGGTGTCGTGATCAACGACTGATTTTACCATTTTTATACATGAGACTCCTATGAAAGAGGATGCCGCCGATCAAACAAAAGTGATCTGGCGGTATCTTTTTTCTCATACAAAAAGACCACCGCCGGACAGATACATCTTCTTTCCTGTCCGGCAGTGGCCTTTGTACTTATTGATCAGAGATCTTCATTATTTGTTTCCGTGATTTTTGTTTTTCTTAAGAAGCCAGATCACAACTCCGATTCCTATCAGGATCACAACGATCAGGATCCAGATAACCGGATTCTTCACCCAGGAAGAAGTTTGGGCATTCTCACTGGAAGCCTCAGTGCCTTCAGGAGCTGCTGTCACAGTTGTCCCTTCTGTAGGAGCCGGGGTATCTGTAGGCTCCAAAGTAGGGGTAACGGTATTGGTTGGCTCTGGTGTTGGAGTAACCGTATTGGTCGGCTCCGGAGTAGGCGTAACCGTATTCGTAGGTTCCGGAGTAGGGGTAACCGTATTAGTCGGCTCTGGAGTCGGAGTGCTGGTCGGCTTTGGAGTAGGCGTATTGGTTGGCTTTGGTGTTGGGGTATTTGTTGGAGTCGGAGTACTGGTTGGCTTCGGAGTCGGGGTACTGGTGGGCTTTGGTGTAGGAGTGGCGGTAGCCACAGGTGATGGAGTGATCTTTCCATTTCCACCTGCTTTTCCTACTTCTGCAGTATCCTGTGAACCGGTATCTGTCCCATCCAAGGCACTGCTCTTTCCTTCGCTGCCTTCTGCTACAGCCTCCCCTGCACTCTCCTGCCCAGGTACAGGTGTAAGATCCAGGTCTGCTGCATCTCCACCATTTTCAGGAATCAGCTCTACTGCACTTTTCTCTGTGTTGGTGGCCTTTCCGATATTCACCCATCCGGTCACATCTCCGGCTGAAGTATGTCCCCAAAGGCCATCCTTTCCGGTATCTACTTCTGTGTCAATATAAAGGCTCTCGCCATTTGCAATTCCACAGCCGCCGGAAACCGTTCCATATTTTTCTCCCGGTCCTTTATACAGGGATACAGAACCATCCTCCTTGGCAGCTACCTTGATGCTGTAATTCACTTCTTCACTGCCGAAAAGCTTCAGTTCGGAAGCTACAGCCTCAGCAAGGGTGGCTGGCTTCATATAATTTTCCTGAAGAAAACCATACATTCCGTGAAGCTGTGTATACAGCCACACCTTTCCACTCTCATCCTTGCTCTCTCCCTCTACATGAACGGCAGTTCCATTTGGGATCAGCTCATCATTTAACTTCGTGCTATCTGCGCTGGCCTCCGAATACAGATTCACACCTCCATCCGGTGACTCCACGATCATATAATAGTCTGTCTTATAATCCACATTCTGTGCCTTCCCTGCATCTGCCCATACGCATACAGACATACACAGGCTTAAAAGCACTGCCAAAACCGTCCCCAGCTTCTTCATAATTATCCTCTTTCCTGTAATTTTCAGATAGGCATACTATGCCTGATTTTATTTTCATTCTGTTATGCTATCTATTTTAACATGCTCTGCAAAAGTTGCAAGCAGTATTTTCCTTTTTTTACAAGAAATATCTCCAACAGACAATATTATGATACCAGTGTCAAAAGGTCAAAAAGCTGTTCGTGCTTGCACGATAAAGCTTTTGAACTTGGGACACGCCAAATATGAGAAAGTAGCGATTTACGCAGTAAATCAGCGGATTTCGAATATTTGGAGGATTGCAGGAGCAGCGTAGCTGCGTAGCAATCCGGGTATC
>CAKRRX010000028.1 GCA_934394595.1 uncultured Blautia sp.
TGGATAATATCTGAATTCATCCTATTATGATAAACATACGTTGTTTTACTTGGACTTTTGGGTAAACAGCTGGGGTGTGGGGATATTCTTCGCAGGACTTTTAGGAGCGCTCTCAATGGAGATGAGATCCACTGGCTACGGAGACTTAGGCGCGAGGGCTCTCCCGAGCGCCTTAGTCGCAGTTGCCAGTTAGCTCATCTCCATGTTGCTCCGTCCTGCGTAGAATATCCCCACACCCCAGCGTCCGTTTGCCATAATCAGTAAAACCCGCTTGTTTACGCGTTCTCCTTCTGCGGCAGCTGTGCCAGCACGATGGCTGCGAACATTACCACGCATCCGATGATTTCCCGCATACTGAGCTTCTGGCCCAGGATGATCCATCCGGCAAGCACGGAGATACAGGACTCCAGGCTGAGAATCAGAGATGCCACAGTAGGATCCATATTTTTCTGCCCTACGATCTGAAGGGTGTACGCCACACCACAGGACATCACGCCTGCATATAGAATAGCGCCCCAGGCACCATGAAAAGCAGAAAGCTGCGGATGCTCAAAAATGAGAGCTGGAATTGCAGAGAGGACTCCGCAGACAAAAAACTGAATGCAGGACATTTTCACTCCGTCAACTTTCGGGGAAAAATAATCAATGATCAGAATGTGCAGAGAAAATAAAAATGCACAGATCAGAACCAGGATATCCCCTTTTCCAATGGAAAAACCATCTGTGATACACAGAAGATAAAGTCCCACCAGAGCCATTGCAACAGCAGCCCAGATAAAGGGGCTGCATTTTTTTTTCATAAAAAGTCCAAGAATCGGGACGATCACAATATAGCAGGCTGTGATAAAACCTGCCTTTCCAACAGAAGTATACATGATTCCCAGCTGTTGGAAGTTGGAGGCAAGGAAAAAACAGATTCCGCAGGAAATGCCGCCAAGTATCAAAGTGCGGTTCCGGGAAAAAATATTTCCGGAAGAACTATTTCCCGAAGAGATGCCTGATTCACTTTTGTTATCTTTGGGGGTTATCTTATTTAGCAAAAAGATAACCGGAATCAGCACCAGAGAGCCAATGAGGCTTCTGGTGGAATTAAAAGTAAAAGCTCCTACCGCATCGCCGCCCTCACTCTGGGCTACAAATGCAATTCCCCAGATGGTGGCAGTGAGCAGAAGAATCAGTGAGTTTTTTAAGGGTGTCTGTTGTTTTTTCATAATGCAGTTACCGTTCCATCATGCTGATGGATTCAATTCCGACGCTTCCGCCGCGAACTACCTCAATGCGGCCGAATTCCTCTTTGATCAGCTTAACAACTGCGTCGTTTTTGGTAGCAGTCTGAACAAATTCCAGAAGCAGGCTGTCCTTTCCATAGTCGATCACTCTGGCCTTGAAGGTTTCCGCAATCTGGAAAAGCTCAGCTTTATCCTCGATAGAGCAGTTGAAAACCTTGATGTAAAGAATTTCCTTCATACGCACGAACATATTGGTAAAGTCGATGACCTTGATCACCTCCACCATACGGTTCAGCTGTTTTTTGATCTGCTCAAATGTTTCGTCATCGCTGACAGTGCCGATGGTCATTCTGGATACAGTAGGATCCTCTGTGGTACCTACTGTAAGGCTGTCAAGATTATAGCTTTTGCCGGAAAAGAGACCGGAAATCTTGGACAGAACACCTACCTGGTTCTCTACATAAAGAGAAATCCATCTTTTTTTCATTCCTTTATCTGCCATGGGAAACCTCCTCCTAACAATCCATGATCAAGTCTTCCAGAGTTCCCCCTGGCTTTATCATTGGGTAAACCATTTCCTCAGGGTCGATAATAAATTCGATCAGTGTAGGAACCTTGGTATTCTTTTTTGCTTCTTCAAATGCTGCTGCAATCTCAGATTTGTTGAAAACCCGGATGCCCTTTGCTCCATAGCTTTCTGCCAGTTTTACAAAATCCGGCGTATATTTTGGATATTCTGCACCCTCAGTACGTCTGGAAAGGGCACCGGAGCGAAGATTGGTCATACTGTAGCGTTTGCCATAAAAAAGCTTCTGCCACTGACGGACCATACCCAGATATTCATTGTTAAATACACAGAGGATCAGTGGAAGCTCTTCCAGAACAGCAGTGGCGAATTCCTGGATATTCATCTGCATTCCGCCGTCTCCGGAAACTACGATAACCGGCTTGTCCGGATTGCCGATCTTGGCGCCAACGCCGCCAGGAAAACCATATCCCATAGTGCCAAGTCCGCCGGACATGATCAGCTGCTTGCCAGGAGTGATCTCGGCATACTGGGAAACCAGCATCTGATGCTGTCCAACATCTGTGACAATGATTGCCTCGTCAAACTGCTGGTTGATGGCATTGATGATATCTACAGGGCTGAGGCGGTCATTTGGACGCATGGCAAGAGGATGCTCCTGTTTCCAGTGACTGATCTCATTCAGCCATTTCTTACTGGAATAGTCGTCCACGTATTCAGCCATTTTTGTGAGAGCTTCCTTTGCGTCTGCCACAATAGGGATATCCACATGGATGTTACGGGAAATAGACGCAGTATCAATGTCGATGTGGATGATCTGTGCATGTGGGGCAAATTCATGGAGCTTGCCCGTAATACGGTCATTAAAACGGGTTCCGATGGAAAAAAGAACATCACAGTTGCTTACTGCCATATTGGCTGCATAAGCTCCGTGCATGCCCAGATTTCCGATGAAAAGTGGATGGTTGGTAGGGATATCTCCCCGTCCCATAACTGTGGTGACAACCGGTATGCCTGTCTTTTCCACTACTTCCAGGAAAATATCATTGGCGCGTGCGATATTGATACCGCCGCCTGCAAGAAACAGTGGTCGTTTTGCCTTGGCCAGGGTCTTAATGGCGCGCTTGAGCTGGCCGATGTGGACACTGGTATTGGGTTTATAGCCTCGAATATTCACATTCTTGGGATATTCAGCACTTCCAAGCTCGGCCATCACATCTTTGGGAAGGTCGATGAGAACCGGGCCGGGCCGTCCGGTGCGTGCGATATAAAAAGCTTCCTTAATAATGCGTCCGAGATCTTCACGGTTACGTACTGTAACCCCATACTTGGTGATGCTGCGGGTGATTCCTACAATATCAACCTCCTGAAAGGCATCGTTTCCAATGAGATGGCGTGCTACCTGCCCGGTAAAGCATACAAGGGGAACACTGTCGTAATTGGCTGTGGCAAGACCTGTGACCAGGTTAGTAGCGCCAGGTCCGCTTGTGACCAGGCAGACCCCGACTTTTCCGGTGGTACGGGCGTATGCATCGGCAGCGTGAACAAGAGCCTGCTCATGTCTGGGAAGGATCACGGTGATGTCGTCCTGCTTATATAATTCATCACTGATATCAATGGTGCATGCTCCCGGATAACCGAAAACATATTCCACGCCTTCTTCTTTCAGTGCTTTTACCAGCAGTTTATTGCCTGAAATCTGTTTCATTCTGTGAAAAAACCTCCTTCTTGGGGCAGTGGTATCAGCCTCTGGCACCCTGAAATTATAAAAAAACTCCAAGCTTAAGTAGTAAGCTCAGAGAGCATCTGAAATGCCGGAAATATGCTCTGAAGTAGTGTTTCTGTGAGCGATATTTACTCAATATTATAACTTTTGCACAGCAACGTGTCAATAAAACTGAAATAAAAACTATGGAAGATCTCAGGAACGGAATTGTTCACAAAAAATGAAAAACTTGTCCACAAATCTGTCCACTGTTGAAACCTGAATAAAATGTTTTATAATTGAAATTGTATTCCGATTCAGGAAGAAGCAACGTGAAATGGGAGGAAATAGAAAGGTTCTGCATATATGCCGCTTTACAGAAAACAGCTGAGGTCGCAGCTTCTGTAAGGCGGCATTTTGTATACAAAGAGTATCAGAGCGTAGAGATGAGATCTTTCACGATCTTTTCAGATTCTGTTCCGGTATAAAGAAAATCCTCTCCAAGGCTCTCAAAATAGTCAAGAAAGATTCCCAGAAGTCCCGGTTCTTTAAAAGTAAGACAGAGGATCTGTCCGTGAATGTCTTTGAAAAGCAGGTAGCCCTTGGTGTGATTTACCACCAGATGAAGATTTTCTGTAAGCTGGTTCAGTGGATGCTTCAGGATTCGATAGATTCCCTTATTACAGTAAGGAAGCATGGAAGTGAGAAGCTGCTTCCTTTCATCCAGGGTCAGAGGGCGATAAAGCTCTTCCGGGATCTCCTGTATCCTTCCGGTATTCAGAAACTGCCGCAGGCCGGAAACAGTAAAGTAAATGGAAAAATGTCCTGGGACCAGAAATTTACGGTTTGCTTTTAAAAGAAGGGAGGTCTGCTGGATAAAGGCTTCTCTGTCTGGCAGGTCCGGGTATATGGCACTGGCAAGAAGGTCGTCATAGAACAGAGGCATCAGACAGGCTTCCGGCTGCAGCACATAAGATGGCGAAAACTGGTACATCTGCTGCAGGGAACCGTCCATGGGCAGATACCGGATCACCTCAAAAAGCTGCCTGCATTTTTCCTGATAAGAATGATACAGAGAATGCAAAAGCTGCAGATGCTTGGCACCTTTGTACAGAAATCCTTTCTGGTAGTCAGAGGTACAGACAATGGCATATTCAGAGGTCAGGAGCATACAGGGAAATCCGTTGAAATTCTGGTAATGGGCCACCACATCATCGTAAAAATAATAAGGCCGGTAGTCCATATCTGCAAAAAACAAAGGCAGCATATTTTCCAGATAAGAAAGGGTGTACAGATGATTCTGCTGGGTGAGCTGATCATTCTGGCTAAGGCAGATCACATGGTCAATAGTCAGGGTATTGTACAGCCGCAGACTGGAAAGGGTGCCAAAGAGAAAGGGACAGTCCGGCTGTATCAGAAGGCGGATATGTCCTTTTTCCCTGGAAGCCTCCAGAAGCAGGATTCCGTGGGCATAGTAGTCAATCTCCGTTTTTGAGAAAATGGGAATGCAGGCTGTCTCGGAGCTTGGAAGTTCCGGAGAAAAAGCAGCATCCCGAAAAAGAGGCTGAACATTGCCAGAGGACATATGGCTTGGGAAATGGACAAAAAAGTCCTCTACACTTTTTCTCTTATAGTAAACAGACATTCCCAACCGGGTGAGATCGTAGGCATTTTTCAGCTGTTCATATTCTGCTGGTGCAAGCTGAAGATATTCTGCGATCTTGTGAAAGATATCCAGAGAAGGGGGATTGCGCTTTCCACTGATGATCCGATATAGCATGGAACGGTCCATCTGACAGGCTGCTGCCATGGAATAAATTCTAATTTCTTTTTCCTTAATATATTGGTTTAATAAATCAGAAAATACAGACATAAGGCATTGTGGATTCTCCTTGTTAAATATAAGAGTTATTGTATCAGAATTATATGGAAAAAGAAAGGGATAACTGTTCAAAATACAGGTTCTGTGGTAAGATGATATCAAGGCAAAAAAATCCAGCGAAAATGGAGGAGAGAAGTGGAACTGAATAAGGAAAATATGAAAAAGATCCGCTGGCTGATCGCATTTGCGGTACTTTTGTATCTGGGAGTACAGAATCTTTCAGTGGTTCTGAAATATATAAAACTTTTGTGGGGGCTGCTTCTGCCATTTATTCTCGGCGGGGCTATGGCTTTTGTGTTGAATGTACCCATGTCCTTTCTGGAACGGCATCTCTTTGGAAAAGTGAAAGAGAAGAAGACAAAGGGGGCGCAGGTTCTTTCCAGGATGGCCAGGCCTGTGAGTCTGATCCTTTCTATTGTTCTGGTGGTTCTTGGGGTGCTGATCGTGGTTCTTGTAGTGGCACCGGAGCTGGGGGCTACTCTGGTGAATGTAGTGAAAAGAGTGGAAGAGGAGATTCCTCTGGTGCAGAAATGGCTGACAGATATGTTTCAGGGAAATTCAGAAATTGTCAAATGGGTATCAGCTATTGAGATCGAGCCCCAGAAGATCATTGATTCCATAGTAAGTGTTCTGAAAAACGGAGCAGACGATCTGGTATCCTCTACAGTTACGGTTACAGTGGGACTGGTGAGTATGGCAGTGAATTTTGCTATTGGCTTTGTATTTGCCTGTTATGTGCTGCTGCAAAAAGAAAAGCTTGGCCGTCAGGCCCTGAAAGCCGCTTATGCCATTCTGCCGGTGAAAACGGTGGAATATCTGGGTCACATCTGTACTCTTGCCAGTAAGATCTTTGCAAACTTTATTACCGGTCAGTGTATAGAGGCCGTGATCCTTGGCAGCATGTTTTTCATAACTATGACCATCGGGCAGTTTCCCTATGCTATGCTGATCGGAGTGCTGATCAGTTTTACTGCGCTGATCCCGGTGTTTGGCGGTATTATCGGCTGCTGGGTGGGCTTTTTCCTGATCCTGATGGTAAGTCCTTTAAAAGCTTTTATGTTCCTGGCTTTATTTGTGGTCTTGCAGCAGATCGAAGGAAATCTGATCTATCCTCATGTTGTAGGCGGCTCTGTGGGACTTCCGGCAATCTGGGTGCTGGTAGCTGTGACTCTGGGCGGAAATCTTATGGGAATTGTGGGAATGCTGATCTTTATCCCGCTGGTGTCTGTGCTGTATACTCTGTTCCGTGAGTGGGTGTACAAAAGATTGGATAAGAAGAAATTGAATATCAGTTGATTAAAAAATCACACCACATGAATGTGCGGTGTGATTTTTCTTTTTCGCAAATATACCCGATTTTTATAAAAATCAGTCGTTGGTCTGTTTCTGGCTTTCAACCTCAGCAAGCTTCATTGCACGAACCTTCAGCGGCAGGCCGAACAGTGTGATAAATCCGTCTGCATCGTGGTGATCGTACATATCACCTGTAGTGAAGGATGCAAGAGACTCATTGTAAAGGCTGTATGGAGAAGTAGTGCCGGCTTTGATGATGTTGCCCTTGTAAAGCTTGAATTTTACTTCACCGGTTACATATTTCTGAGTGGACTCTACAAATGCCTGGAGTGCTTCACGAAGAGGTGTGAACCATTTTCCTTCGTAAACAACCTGTGCAAGCTGGCTGCCAAGTTTTTTCTTGGTTTCCAGTGTTTCACGGTCAAGAATCAGCTCCTCAAGCTGCTCATGCGCTGCCATAAGGATGGTTCCGCCAGGAGTCTCGTAAACACCACGGGATTTCATTCCTACTACACGGTTCTCAACGATATCAATGATACCGATTCCGTTCTCGCCGCCAAGCTTGTTCAGCTCTGTGATGATCTCGGAAACCTTCATTGCTTTTCCGTTTAAGGTCTTTGGAACACCAGCCTCAAAGGTCATGGTAATTTCGGTCTCTTTATCAGGTGCTTTCTCAGGAGTCACGCTGAGAACTAACATATCGTCATAGTTTGGAGCCTGTGACGGATCCTCAAGCTCAAGTCCCTCATGGCTGATGTGCCACAGGTTACGGTCACGGCTGTAGCTGTGCTTTGCATCAAATGGAAGATTGATTCCGTGAGCCTGGCAGAATGCAATCTCATCTTCACGGGACTGCATGGTCCAGACATCTGTCATACGCCATGGTGCGATGATCTTGATATCTGGTGCAAGGGCTTTGATTCCAAGCTCGAAACGGATCTGGTCATTTCCCTTACCGGTGGCACCGTGGCAGATAGCAACAGCGTTTTCTTTTCTGGCAATCTCAACCAGTTTCTTTGCAATAGCAGGACGTGCCATGGATGTACCCAGGAGATATTTATGTTCGTATACAGCACCTGCCTCTACACATGGCATGATATAATTGTCGCAGAAATCATCTACGATATCTTCAATGTATAATTTGGAAGCTCCGGAAAGCTTGGCTCTTTCTTCCAGACCGTCCAACTCATTTCCCTGTCCGCAGTTTACACAGCAGCAGACTACCTCATAATCAAATGTTTCTTTCAGCCACGGAATCAGTGCTGTAGTATCAAGTCCGCCTGAATATGCAAGTACAACCTTTTTTTTCATAATAGTTCCCTCTTTTCTTTTATCCCTCTGAAACAGATGGGGTTAAAATTCCTGTTAAAATTGAATAAATATTCATTGTTGTAGCGCCTCTTACTTATGGCTCGCTATCAACAGAGAATAATATACATCAATTTTCATAAATATGCAATAGGGAATTTGAAAAAAATGAAAAAAGCATTGCACAAAAAAACTTCTTTTAATAGGAAAATACATGATAAATTGCACAAAAAGAAGCGAGCATATGGAAAAATAAAGAAAAAATCACTATTGCATAATATGCAAAGAAGATGTATAATTCATACATCGTTGTTTATAGAATGCCAGGGCAAAAAGATCAGAATAATATGGAGGAAATAAAAAATGATCAAAGCAGGAATTATCGGAGCCACCGGTTATGCCGGAAATGAAATCGTGCGTCTTCTTCTGGGACATAAAGATGTGGAAGTAGCATGGTATGGCTCCAGAAGTTATATTGATAAAAAATATGCAGGAATCTATCAGAACTTCTTTAAACTGGTAGATGCAAAATGCATGGATGATAATATGGAAGCACTTGCTGATGAGGTGGATGTGATCTTTACTGCTACACCTCAGGGCCTGTGCGCATCCCTTGTAAATGAAGGGATCCTTTCCCGTGCAAAGGTCATTGACCTCAGTGCGGATTTCCGTATTAAGGATGTAAAAAAATATGAAAAATGGTATGGGATCGAGCATAAATCTCCTCAGTTTATTGAAGAAGCTGTTTACGGTTTGTGTGAGATCAACCGTGAGGACATCAAAAAAGCCCGTCTCATTGCAAATCCGGGATGCTATCCGACCTGCTCCACACTGTCCATTTACCCACTGTTAAAAGCCGGAATGATCGATCCGAATACCATCATCATTGATGCGAAATCCGGAACTACAGGTGCCGGAAGAGGTGCTAAAGTGGACAATCTTTACTGTGAAGTAAATGAAAATATCAAGGCTTATGGAGTGGCAACACACAGACATACACCGGAAATCGAGGATCAGCTGGGATATGCCTGCGGGCAGGAAGTGATGATCAATTTTACCCCGCATCTGGTTCCGATGAACAGAGGAATACTGGTGACAGCTTATGCATCCCTTACAAAGGATGTTACCTATGAAGAGGTAAAAGCAGCTTATGATGCATGCTATGAGAATGAGAGATTTGTGAGAGTCCTGGACAAGGATGTATGCCCGCAGACCAAGTGGGTAGAGGGAAGCAATTATGTGGATGTGAACTTCAAAATCGATCCCAGAACCCACAGGATCATTATGATGGGTGCTATTGATAACCTGGTAAAAGGTGCAGCGGGACAGGCAGTTCAGAATATGAACCTGATGTTTGGATTTGATGAGGCAGAAGGATTATTACAGGTTCCTATGTATCCGTAAAAAGGAACTGGAAACAGTTCTGATACCTTTTAGTACAGTGAAAATTAAGAGAAAATTTTGCCATTTCAGGCAAAGGAGGAGCTAAATTATGGAAATAATTACAGGTGGTGTTACCGCTGCAAAGGGATTTCAGGCAGCAGCAACAGCAGCAGAGATCAAATACAAGGGCCGTACAGATATGGCTATGGTATATAGTGAAGTTCCCTGTGTGGCAGCAGGAACCTTTACCACAAATGTGGTGAAAGCAGCTCCTGTGAAATGGGATCAGGATGTGGTTTACAATCATTCTGCAGCACAGGCTGTGATCTGCAACAGTGGTATTGCAAATGCATGTACCGGAGCAGAAGGATACGGTTACTGCAAGGCAACTGCAGATGCAGCTTCTGAGATCCTTAAAATCCCGGCAGACAGTGTGCTGGTTGCGTCCACCGGCGTGATTGGGATGCAGATTCCCATTGACCGTATTGTAAATGGTGTGAAGGCTATGGCACCGAAGCTGGATGGTTCTCTGGAGGCCGGAACAGAGGCTGCAAAGGCGATCATGACCACCGATACAGTGAAAAAAGAGGTTGCAGTTCAGATCGAAATCGGTGGAAAAATTGTTACAGTTGGCGGTATGTGTAAGGGATCCGGAATGATCCATCCTAATATGTGTACCATGCTTGGTTTTGTCACAACAGATGCTGCAATCTCCAAAGAAATGCTTCAGAAAGCTCTGAGTGCAAACATCAAAGACACCTTTAATATGGTTTCTGTTGACGGGGATACCTCCACAAATGATACTGTTCTTCTTCTTGCAAATGGTATGGCTGGTAATCCCGAAATCACAGAAGAGGGTGCTGATTTTGATAAATTTATGGAAGCTTTGAACTATATTAATACCTGTCTTTCCAAGAAAATTGCAGGAGATGGAGAAGGAGCAACCGCACTTTTTGAAGTGAAGATCATTGGTGCAAAGACAAAGGAGGATGCGGTTACCTTGAGTAAATCTGTGGTAACTTCTTCCCTTACAAAGGCTGCAATTTATGGACATGATGCAAACTGGGGACGTATTCTTTGTGCTATGGGATACTCAGGAGTACAGTTTGATCCGGAAAAAGTGGATCTGTATTTTGAGAGCCGTGCAGGCAAATTAAAGATCATTGAGAATGGTGTTTCCACTGGATATGATGAAAAAGAGGCAACCAAAATCCTTTCAGAGGATGAAGTGACAGCTATTGCAGATGTGAAAATGGGAGAGGCAACAGCAACAGCATGGGGCTGTGATCTCACCTATGATTATGTAAAGATCAATGCAGATTATCGTTCCTGATACAGGAAATTCAGCTGCGCATAATGCAGAAGTAAGGTACTCTGTAATACGGAGCTTTTACTGTTTTTGTGCGAGAATCGTGCAGTGTATATCCATGAAATTATAGAAAGAAAGGTAAGAGAAAATGGTAAATCAGAAATATCTTGACAAGGCGGAAGTGCTGATCGAGGCCCTTCCTTATATACAGCGTTTCAACCGTAAGATCGTAGTAGTCAAGTATGGCGGAAGTGCCATGCTGGATGAAGAATTAAAGGCAAATGTTATCAAGGATGTGGTACTTCTGAAGCTGGTTGGCTTCAAACCGATCATTGTACATGGCGGCGGTAAGGAAATCAGCAAATGGGTTGGAAAAGTGGGCATGGAAGCCAAATTTATCAACGGACTGCGTGTGACAGATGCGCAGACAATGGAGATTGCAGAGATGGTTCTTGCAAGGGTAAACAAAGAGCTTGTTACCCATGTGGAATCTCTCGGAGTACAGGCTGTTGGTATCAGTGGAAAAGATGGCGGTCTGTTAAAATGTAAAAAGAAATATTCAAATGGTGAGGACATCGGTTTTGTTGGAGATATTACAGAAGTGAATCCGAAAATCCTTTATGATCTGCTGGAAAAAGATTTCCTTCCGATTGTTTTCCCAATTGGATTTGATGACAATTATGACAGTTACAACATCAATGCAGATGATGCGGCATGTGCCATTGCAGAAGCTGTACATGCAGAAAAGCTTGCATTCCTTTCTGATATTGAGGGTGTTTATAAGGATAAAGATGATCCATCCTCATTGATTTCCGAGCTTTATATTCAGGATGCACAGAAGCTGATAGAGGATGGTTTTGTAGGCGGTGGAATGATTCCGAAGCTGAATAACTGCATTGAGGCAATTGAGCATGGTGTAAACCGGGTACATATTCTGGATGGAAGGATTCCGCACAGTCTGCTGTTGGAAATCTTCACTAACAAAGGTATTGGAACTGCTATTTTAAGAGAGGACGGAGAGAAGTATAATCATGAACATGAATAATCAGATGGAAGAATCCGAGGCTAGTATTCTTCATACATATAACCGTTTTCCGGTAGTTTTTGAACATGGAAAAGGGGTGCATCTTTATGATTCGGAAGGGTCAGAATACCTGGATTTTGCAGCTGGGATTGCGGTAAATTCCCTTGGATATCACTATCCCGGATATGACGAAGCGCTGAAAGAACAGATCGACAAGCTTACTCATATCTCTAATTTATATTACAATGAGCCGATTATTGAGGCCGGTGCCAAGCTGGTAAATGCGAGCCATATGGATAAAGCGTTCTTTACAAACAGTGGTACAGAGGCTATTGAGGGAGCTTTAAAAGCAGCAAAAAAATATGCATATGAGCGTGATGGCCATGCAGACCATGAAATCATAGCCATGAACCATTCATTCCATGGAAGATCTATTGGTGCCCTTTCTGTTACAGGAAATGCTCATTACCGTGAGCCATTTGAGCCTTTGATGGGGGGCGTGAAGTTTGCTGATTTTAATGATCTGGACAGTGTAAAAGCACAGATCACAGAGAAAACCTGTGCCATTATTATGGAGACAGTACAGGGGGAAGGCGGTATTTATCCGGCTACAAGAGAGTTCCTGGAAGGGGTACGTACCCTGTGTGATGAGAAGGATATCCTTCTGATCCTGGATGAGATTCAGTGTGGAATGGGACGTTCCGGATACTATTTTGCATGGCAGGCATACGGTGTACAGCCGGATATTATGACCTGTGCAAAGGCACTTGGATGTGGTGTTCCGGTTGGGGCATTTGTGCTGAATAAAAAGGTTGCACAGGCGTCCTTAAAGCCAGGCGATCACGGTACTACCTATGGCGGAAATCCATTTGTATGTGCCGCAGTCAGCAAGGTTTTTGATATTTTTGAGAAAGATATGATCCTGACACATGTTCAGGAGCTGACTCCATATCTGGAGAAAAAGCTGGATGAGCTTGTAGAAAAACATCCTTGCGCTGCGGCAAGAAGAGGTATGGGCTTTATGCAGGGAATCGTGATCCAGGGACGACCCGTGGGAGAAGTTGTAAAGAAAGCTCTTGAGAAAAAGCTTCTGGTGATTTCAGCAGGAAGCGATGTCCTTCGTATTGTTCCTCCTCTTGTGATCACAAAAGCAGATATTGATCAGATGGCAGAAATTCTGGATGAATGTCTGGCATAAATGGAATCAGGAGGTTATATGGGAGCAGATAAAATAGAAGTAAATTTGCCGGAAGGATATCTGAAAACACAGGAAAGATTACCTTCCAATACCTTACTTCTGCTTCAGACCTGCTGGGTAGAGGAAGCGACATTGAAGGATTATGCGGCAATCTGTCTTTTCCAGAGTAACGCCAGTCTGGTGGAATACTGTAAAGAACAGCTGGAGCCGGCAGAGGAGGTTATCTCCTGTTTTACAGAGCTTCTGGAAGCGGATGTAAAAAAGAATTGTATGGTCAAGGCTGCAGAATATGCCCTGGAGAACCGTGAGGATATTTCCATAGAGGCGGCTTCAAAGCTTCTGGAGCTTTGTGCGCAAAAAAAGGCAAAAAAAGCAGCCACTCTTATGGAAGTTGTAATCCGTCAAAAACAGGAGGAGCAGGCAGAAAAAAATGCTCCTGCCGCAGTGGTATATACCGAAGAAAATGAATCTCTTCTGGATGAAGCTGTGAAAAGAAATCATGGTGTGCCAGAGCTTTTTTCAAAGGTGAAAGATAAAAATGGAAATCCGGCTTCTGAGCTTCTGGTGAAACGTGCGGTTGTCCCGTATCTGATGCAGTATACGGGAATGCCAAAGTTTACGGCTGCATACAAGACAGACAGTCTATTTGTCCGGTTGGATGAAGAGGCGGATAAGGCTGCTGCATTTCTGGATATGGAATCTTTGCAGGCTATTTTGCCGGAAATGCTTTCCTGTGGCCAGGGATGGACGCTTCCTTATCTGCGCTATGCCAGCCCGGAACAGATAAAAGAAATGATCCGGAAAATGGAAGCCTGGGAGGATTGGAAGCAGTATAAAAATGAGGGTAGAAAGAATATAATTCTGGCCAGAACCGGACTTTTGTTAAATGATACTGTGGAAGTGATCGGTAAAATCGCTCAGGACAAAAATTTAGGAAAATATGCACGTATGCGTGGGATAGATGAGATGGCTGTTATAGATACCATGTTTTATGTGGGGCCAAGTAAAGGACAGTTCCTTGAAAGCGACGGCACAAAATCTTATTGTTTTCCAAATGAAACCTATCGAGCCGTATTTGAAGAGGATCTGAAGCTTGCGCTGTATGATGTGCAGACTGGGGAAAAGAACCCCGGATTTTGGCCAAAATACGAAGAATCCAATGCAGATGGCAATGGATTTGGGGCAAGAGTTTCCTATGGAATGCTAAAAGAGCATATGGAGAAGATCGCATCAGACAGAATACTGCTTTTGAAAGACGCATTTCTTTTGAGAAAAACAAGAGAAGCAAAAGGCTGGCTGTTTTCGTATACCCAAAATCCTGTCCTTAGAACCATTGCCGGGCAGATCGTGTGGAATCAGGGGAAAGATACTTTTCTCCTTACCGATGGCGGCTTTTGCGACTGTAGGGGAAATGAATATACCGTGAAATCCGATATTCCGGTAGGTGTTGCAAGTCCGGACGAGATGAAATGGGAAGATGTAAAGGCATGGAAGAAGCTGCTGCAGGAAAAGAAAATTACGCAGCCATTTAAGCAGATTTAAGAGAATAAGAAAGCGAAAAAAAGAGAAATCAATATCACTTTGGAGATGTTGGTTTCTTTTTTTTACACACTCTGGAGCGTGTTTGAAAAATCATTCCTGCAATCTGTACGCCCCACTTTGCGATATATTTTGCTCGAATTCGACTTCCGTAGCCCGCTACGACGCCCTCATCCGAAAAAAATCTCCCACAAATTGTGACACGCATTTTGCAGAAAGCCTTTTTCAAACAAGTTCTAGGATTTTAAATTGCTATTGACAAATAAAGTTGTCAATGATACAATGACTTCAATTTTGGATGACAAGTATAGTTGTCATAATGACAATAAAACAAGTCATTCACACATAAGAGGAAAGGAGCAAAAAAGGATGGCGCTGGAGAACCGGCTTAAGGAACATCGTGCCAGACTGGGCATCAATCAGTCAGATATGGGGAAGCTGGCAGGAGTGTCCAGGCAGACCATCAGCCTGATCGAGAGAGGGGATTATTCCCCTTCTGTGACCCTTGCTTTGAAGCTGGCCAGGATCTGTCAGGTGACAGTGGAGGACATTTTTACCTATACGGAGGATGAGGAAGATGAATAAAAGAGAATCGAAGAAAAAGATGAATAGTTATCTGAAATTTGCGCTGCTTTTGCTGGCAAGCGCCTGCGTAGGAGGCGTACTGGGAGCCGCATCTGAGATGAGCGCGGGCATAGGGATAAATGCTGCAATTGCAAATATGATGAAAGGGGCTTTGCGTTTTATCCGTGAGAATACCCTGCTTCTGGAGAGTGTATGCGGAATACTGTGTATCATTCTGTGTGAGATGGACATACACAAAATGAAAAGTTATGGACATCAGCTGGAAGTGGCAGAGGATGAGAAATATGCAGAGCTGGAATATCGCATGGAAGTGGCTGGCTGCCGTGGAACCAGCGTCAGCACAATCGGGATTATCCTGCTGATCCTGTTTTTGGCACCAGGATATACAGCTGAGTACATACGTTCCATGGCAGATGAGGGACTCAGAATCTATCTGTATCTGGCAGAACTGGTTGTATTTATGGGAATGACCGCCTACTTAAGTGTCTGGCAGGTGCGTTATGTGAAGCTGATCCAGAAGCTTTACCCGGAGAAAAAAGGTGATCCTACTTCTATTAAGTTTCAGGAGCAGTGGCTGGCTAGCTGTGACGAAGCTGAGAGGGATTGCATCTATCAGGCAAGCTACAAGACCTACGTCCTTCTGGGAAAGGTGATTCCGGTCTGCACTTTTATTGCCATGATTTTACATATGATATGGAATACCGGGATTCTTGCCATCGTATTTTGTGCAGTGATCTGGCTTTTGCTGGTTCTGAATTACAGCAGATGCTGTGTTGTGAAAAAAAGAGAACAGTTTCTGAAGTGATCCTGTTTTGCCTGCATATTTTTTGAAAAAAAGTATATGCTGATAGAAAAAGAAAGAGGTGCCGCAGCAGCACCTCTTTTTATCCGTTTCATTCAGGAGGGCAGGCATTATGTGGGGAATTCTTGTGGCATTGATATCCGGGGCACTTATGAGTATACAGGGGGTTTTTAATACGGAAGTGACCAAGCAGACCAGTTTGTGGGTATCTACCGGCTGGGTACAGCTTTCGGCATTTGCAGTGTGTGTGTTTGCATGGCTTTTTACAGGAAGGGAGAGCATCAGTGCTTTGTGGCAGGTGGAAAACAAATATACGCTTCTTGGCGGCGTGATCGGTGCATTTATTACCATCACTGTGATCCAGAGTATGGGAAGCCTTGGTCCTGCAAAAGCAGCGATGCTGATCGTGATCTCCCAGCTGGCGGTGGCATATGTGATCGAGCTTCTGGGGATGTTTGGAGTAGAAAAAGAGCCCTTCCAGTGGAGAAAAGTCTTTGGAATGGTGATTGCAGTAGTGGGAATCATCATTTTTAAATGGAAAAAATAAAAGGTTGATAAAATTTAGAAATGGTATTGTAAAAACTGTAAAGTTTCGTTAAAATAGATGAGTAAAGTATGAGTGACGGGGAACCTGCGGATCAAAGCAGAAAGGGGAACCGGCATGAGAAAAAAGAGAAGATCTGAATGTGGGCTTTGGAAATTGTTCTTTCTGGTCTGGGTGGGCATGATATTGACAGGATGTTCACGCAGAGGTGAGATTTTTCCTGAGGAAATGGATAGCAGTTCTGTGGAAACTTTGCAGCAATCCGAAGTTGTAGATGCACAGGCAAAGTCACAGGAAACGGTAGCTGGACTTTCGGAAGTGACGGAAATTCCAGCAGTAGCGGAAATTCCGGCAGAGACAGAAATTCCGGCAGCGACAGAAGCCCCACAGAAGATTTTTGTGGATGTATGCGGAGCAGTTGCCAGTCCAGGTGTTTATGAACTGGATGAAGGCAGCCGCATTTTTCAGGCTGTGGATGCAGCAGGAGGCTATCTGCCGGAAGCAGCCAGTGACTATCTGAATAAGGCGCGAAGCCTTGACGATGGTCAGCAGATTTACGTGCCTACCCAGGAAGAGGTGGAGGCAGGCACGGAGGAAATTTTGGCGAAGAGGCCGGAAATAGCAGATCTGACTGGAAATACAGCAGGTGATAGTGGTGCAGAGCAAAATGGCTTGCAGTCAGAGGCAGAAGCTGACTCAGAACAGGTGGATGACAGGATCAATCTGAATACCGCAGATGCAGCTTTGCTTTCGACTTTAAGTGGTATCGGCCAGTCCAAGGCAGAAGCCATTATCGCATACAGACAGGAGCATGGAGGCTTTGCTTCCATAGAGGAGATCATGAATGTAGAAGGTATCAAAGAAGGTACCTTTTCCAAAATAAAAGACAAGATATCAGCAGGATAAGGGAGATTCTGAATGAGCAGGAAAGTATTGGTAGTAGATGATGAGAAACTGATTGTAAAGGGCATCCGTTTCAGTCTGGAGCAGGACGGCATGGAAGTGGACTGCGCCTATGATGGTGAGGAAGCACTGGAGATGGCGAAGGAGAAGAAGTATGATATTATTCTTCTTGACCTGATGCTGCCAAAGATGGATGGCTTTGAAGTATGCCAGCAGATCCGAGAGTTTTCCAATGTTCCCATTGTGATGCTTACTGCCAAGGGAGAAGATATGGATAAGATCCTGGGACTGGAGTATGGCGCAGACGATTATATCACCAAGCCTTTTAATATCCTTGAGGTAAAAGCCAGAATCAAAGCGATCATGCGCCGCGCAGGCAGCAATCAGGAAGAAAAAGAGAAGGCCAAGACCATCGAAGCCGGAGACCTGAGACTGGACTGCGAGAGCCGCCGTGTATTTATCGCCGGCAAAGAGATCAATCTTACAGCCAAGGAATTTGATGTGCTGGAGCTTCTTGTGTTTAATCCAAATAAAGTATACAGCCGTGAGAATCTTCTGAATATTGTATGGGGATATGAGTATCCAGGCGATGTCCGTACTGTGGATGTACATATCCGTCGTTTGCGTGAAAAAATCGAGGCGAATCCCAGTGAGCCCAAATATGTACACACCAAATGGGGTGTAGGCTATTATTTCCAGGCATAAACTATGAATGAGAAAAAGAAGACAAGTTTTTTGAAAAGTCTGCGTTTTCGTATTCTGATCATTCTGGTTATTCTGGGAATTGTGCCAAGTGTCATCGTCACCAGAATCGTGATCACTGCCTATGAGGATAAAGCTGTGGCAGTTCGGGAGGAACTGGTGAAAAAGCAGTGTGACATTTTGTGTAACCTGTTAATTAAAGAGAATTATATGAATGACTCCAGCTCGCAGACTGTGAACAGCAAGCTGGAGTTGTTGTCTAATGTTCTGGATGGCAGAATCCTGCTGATCGACAGGGATTACAAAGTGGTTAAGGATACGTATGGGGCAGAAGAGGGCAAAACCTTGGTTTCCGCTATGGTGATCAAATGTTTTAAGGGAGATGAAGCCAACCGCTATAACAGCAGTACCCAGAAGATTGAAATGGCACTTCCGATAAAGAGTCCCGAAGTCAAGCAGTTTCAGGGCGCCATGCTGATCAGCTTTTCCTCTGGAGAAATTGCGGCCAATATCCAGGAACTGGAGCAGAAGAGTCTGCTGATCACAGGAATCATCATTGTACTGGCGGTATTTTTGGGATACATTCTGTCCACTGTGCTTGTGAAGCCTTTTGCCAGGGTAACCAAGTCTATAGAGGATCTGACTGATGGCTACCAGAATGAAGAGATTTCTGTACCGGATTATACGGAGACAGCTTTAATTACAGATGCTTTCAATAAGATGCTTTCCAGAATGAAGATCCTGGACGAGTCCAGGAATGAATTTGTTTCCAATGTGTCTCATGAGCTGAAGACTCCCCTTACCTCCATGAAGGTGCTGGCTGATTCCCTGGTGGGACAGCAGGGGGTGCCGGAAGAGCTTTATCAGGAATTTATGGGGGATATCACCGCAGAAATCGACAGGGAGAATAAGATCATCACAGATCTTTTGTCTCTGGTTAAAATGGATAAGAAGGCCGCAGATCTGAATGTGGAACATATGGATATCAATCAGCTTGTGGAGGATATCCTGAAGCGGCTTCGGCCTATTGCGGACAAACGCAATATTGACCTGATCCTGGACAGCTTCCGTCCTGTGGAAGCAGACGTGGATGAGGTGAAATTTACCCTTGCCATCAGCAATCTGGTGGAGAATGGTATCAAATACAATGTAGATGATGGATGGGTGCGTGTCACCCTGGATGCAGATCATAAATATTTCTATGTAAAGGTTGCGGATTCCGGTATGGGAATCCCGGAAGAGTCCATCGGACGTATTTTTGAGCGTTTTTACAGAGTGGACAAATCCCACTCCAAGGAGATTGGCGGTACCGGTTTGGGACTTGCCATTACCAGAAGTGCTGTGACCATGCATCATGGAATGATCCAGGTATCCAGCAAGGAGGGGGAGGGAACTACCTTTACCGTTCGAATTCCATTATCTTATATTCCGTAGGAGGTGCCAGATGAAAAAAAAGATGGGCTGTTTTCTTGCCCTGATCCTGGTCTGCGCTCTTCTTGCAGGGTGCAAGGTGGAAGTGCAGGAAAGTAAAAATGACAGCGGTGGGAATCAGTATTACCTGTATTATATAAACAAAGATGAAACAAAGCTTGTAAAAGAGCGGTATTCTCCAGAGCAGGAAAGCCTGGATTTTATGCTGCAGGATATTACAAGTATATTGAATGAACATACAGCAAGCGGTGAGAATCAGTCGCTATTGACAGGCGATGTCCAACTGGTCACTTACAGACTGAATGAATCTTTGCTGGAACTGGAATTTAATTCTGCTTATAATGATATTACAAGAACGAAGGAAATTCTGGTGCGTGCAGGGGTGACAAGAACCTTTCTGCAGATTCCGGGAATTACAGGTGTCAAATTCTTTGTAGGAAAAAATGAACTGGAAGATTCCAAAAGCCAGGCAGTTGGTGTGATGGACGGAAATACCTTTGTAGAGATGTGGGGATCAGACAAGGATGCTTATCGCTACGATACTTTTACCCTGTACTTTACAGATAAAACCGGGGAACATCTTGTGGCAGAGCAGCGAAATGTATATTACAAAAGGATCCTTCCAAGGGAAAGGGTGATCCTGGAGCAGCTTGCCAAAGGCCCCATGGTAAAAGGGCATTATCCCACGATTTCAGAAGATACAGAACTTCTGGGGGTGGAAAATGCAGACAATGTATGTTATGTGGATTTTGGTGCGGCGTTTTCCTCTTCAGCGCCTGATATCCCAGTAAACACAATGATCTATTCTGTTGTGAATTCTCTTCTGGCTGCATCAGATGCACAGAAAGTACAGATCTCTGTAAATGGAAATGCAGAGGCTGTGCTGGAGGATGGGACTTCGTTATATAATTTCTATGAAAAGAATACAGATCTGATACTGGAAGAGTCACAGACAGGTGATACGCAGTAAAGGAGCAGTGAAAGATGCGCAGACCTATATGTGTGGTGTGTCTGTTGCTGATCTTCCTTATGAGTCTTGCTGATTTTGCGGGGATTCCTCTGATCCGGGGGAATCCCCTTCCAGAAAAGACAGTGGCTTATATCCGGGATCATCCGGATGGAACCATTGGTGGGGAAGTAATAAAGTGTACAGACAATGAGTTTTCACAATCTGTTTATCTAAGTGATGCATATCTTATTTATAAATCTGAAAAAATTTCCATTGAAAACGTTAAAGTATTTTTGAAGAAAAAAGAAACAGTTCTACCGGGGACTTTTGTTTTGGTGTCCGGAAAACTGCAAAGGGTGCCAGAGTGCCGGAATCCCGGTGAATTTGACAGCAGGCAGTTCTACGGGTGTCAGCATATTTACTACTATCTGAAAAATGGTAAAATTCTGAAAAAATCAGATAGCTACTTTGCATATCAACAGTTTCTGCTGAATCTGAAAGAAAAGTTTAACAAAGTTCTCCAGGAAACAGCAGGGGAGGATGCCGGGACATTTCAGGCAATTGTGCTGGGAGATAAGGAAAATCTGGAGGAAGAGACAAAACTTCGTTACCAGATGGCAGGAATTGTGCATATTCTGGCAATTTCCGGACTGCATATCAGCATTGTGGGAGTGGGGCTGTACCAGCTTTTGATGAAAACCGGGCTTGGAATCTGGGGGTCTGGAATGTTGTCCCTGATCGTGATGCTACAGTATGGAATGATCACAGGGGGCAGCGTGTCTACAATGCGGGCGGTGTGCATGTTTTTGCTTGCCGTAGGGGCAAAGATAACCGGCAGGATCTATGATATGCCAACAGGTCTTGCAGTGGCTGCCATGCTGATCCTGGGGGAGTCAGGAGCTTATCTGTACAGCAGTGGATTTTTGATGTCTTTTTGTGCTGTGCTGGGAATCGGAGTGGTTTTTCCGTCGCTGCAGAAGCTGACTGGAAAGAGAAGCAGGCACCATAAAAAACGATTCCGGCAAACACGCATTAGAGAGTACTCCAAAAATCATTCCGGATCAAGCAAAATCCAGGCAGCATTGCTGTCATCTGTATCTGTACAGCTTGCCATGCTGCCGGTGCTATTATATTTTTACGGGGAGGTATCTCTTGCTGGTATTTTTTTGAATCTGCTGGTTCTGCCTACTGCCTGGATCGTACTGATAAGTGGCGTGATCACGGTACTGGCTGGATTGATTTATATTCCGGCGGGAATTCTGGCGGCGGTTCCGGGAAGAGGGCTTTTGTTCCTATATGAAAAGCTGTGTATAATAACTGCCAGGCTGCCATTTTCCAATTGGATCGCCGGAAAGCCACAGCTGTGGCAGATCTGGTGCTATGTGGGAATATTATGCGCCGTGGTGTGGATTTCCCGAAGAGAAGGAAAACGAGACAGTGGAAAAGCTGGTAAAAGAGCAGCAATCCTTTTTGTACTGGCAGCCGGAATCTGGATTTTGTCTTTACACAGAACAGAAGAATTTTCCATTACCTGCCTGGATGTGGGACAGGGGGATGGAATTGTACTGGAAACGCCAGACAAGTACTGTTTTCTTGTGGATGGAGGAAGTTCGGGGCAAAAAACAGTGGGAAAAAGACAAATCCTGCCCTATCTGAAATGTAAAGGAATATCCAGAGTAGATGGGATCCTGATTTCCCATACAGATGAAGATCATATCAGTGGGATCAGGGAAATCCTGGAACTAAGTGTAAAAGGCCTGAGTACGATAGAAATCGGTGCTTTGTACCTGCCGTACTGGACAGAGCCGCCAGCTGCCTGGCTGGAACTAAAAAAACTGGCCGATGAGGCAGGAATCTCTGTTTTTACGCTGGGAGAAAAGCAATGTTTAAGAGCTGGAAGACTGAGTTTGGAAGTCCTTTCCCCATTAAAAGGCAGCTCCGGGCAGGATGTGAATGAGGACTGTATGGTTCTGGAAGTCCGATACGGAGAATTTTTGGGGCTTTTTACCGGAGATATGGGAGAGGTGACGGAAAAAGAACTGCTAAAAGAAAACGTACTCCAGGATGTGGATTTTCTGAAAGTGGGACACCATGGCTCCCGCTATTCTACCTGCCGGGAGTTTCTGGAGAAAATCAAACCGGAATACAGTGTGATCTCCTGTTCAGATAACAATACCTATGGACATCCTTCTCCGGAGACTGTAGAAAGGCTGGAAAATGCAGGAAGCCAGGTTGTCTTTACCATGAAAAGCGGGGCTGTTACCATTTTTACAGACGGAAAGAATATCCACATGGAAGAGTATCTGAAGGCGGCAGGATAAAAATCTCTTTTCCCGGGAAGAATTTTGTGGTATGGTTTAAAGTGAGTTTGAACGCAGATCGCAAAGCGACTGCGTTCATGAGCAAGTAGCGAAGCGGACCTGGAATGTCCGCATTACAAAAAATTGCGACAGGAGCGTATATTTTTGAAAAGTATTCAGGAAGACATTAAAACAGGAAATTTTAAACCGGCCTATCTTTTGTTTGGGGAGGAGGCCTATCTGAAGCTGCAGTATAAACAGAATCTGGTCAGGGCATTGAACCCGGATGACGATACTATGAATTTTCGGCATTATGCTGGAAAGGATATCGATGTGCAGGAACTGATGGAACTGTGTGAAACTATGCCTTTTTTTGCAGATCGAAGGGTGATCCTGGTGGAAAATTCCGGTTTTTTTAAAAATAAGTGTGAAGAACTGGCTGACTATATGAAGGAAATTCCTGATTATCTGTGCCTTGTGTTTGTGGAAAGCGAAGTAGATAAAAGAAGCCGGATGTATAAAGCTGTGAAAAATATCGGACGGGTGACAGAGTTTGCCAGACAGGACGAAAAGACTCTGATGCGCTGGGCTGCCGGACTTCTTGGAAAAGAAGGGAAGAAGATCACCCAGAGGGATATGGAACTGCTTCTTACCAAGACTGGTACGGATATGGGAAATCTGAGAATGGAGCTGGAAAAGCTGATTACTTATACCGCAGGGCGTGATGTAGTTACAGCCAGAGATATTGAGGAAATATGCACAACTCAGATCCAGAATAAGATTTTTGATATGGTAAGTGCAGTCACCGGCAAAAATCAAAAACGTGCCCTGGAGCTGTATTACGATCTTCTGACTCTGAAAGAACCGCCGATGAAAATATTGACACTGCTTGCAAGGCAGTTTCGGCAGCTGCTTCTGATCAAGGAATTTGAAGAAGAGGGAGTGGCACAGCCGGAGATGGCATCCAGGCTTGGGGTACATTCTTTTGTGGTGAAAAAGCTGGCAGCCTGTGCGAGGGCATATCGGATCAGTGAACTGAAGCAGGCGGTAGCAGATTTTGTAGATGCAGACGAGGCAGTGAAGACGGGAAAATTGCAGGATATCCTAAGTGTGGAGCTTATTATTGTGAAATACAGTTCCTCAAGAGCATAGAAAAAAGGCAGTCGATGACGGTTCGACTGCCTTAATTTTCACTTATAAGCTTATAACTAAAAATTAACTATCTATTAGCCGATGCTGTTAACGGCTTTGGATAAACGGGAAACTTTTCTTGCGCAGTTGTTTTTGTGATAAACACCTTTGGAAGTTGCTTTGCTGATTGTAGAGATAGCCTCTTTTAATGCAACCTCTGCTGCTGCCTTATCGTTGTTTGCTACTGCTGCGTCAACTTTTCTGATGGAAGTCTTAACAGCAGAACGGATAGATTTGTTTCTCGCAGCTTTTGTTCTGTTAACTAAAATTCTCTTTTTTGCAGATTTGATGTTAGCCAATTTGTACACCTCCAGTTCATGAGTGATTATAATTTACTTCTCCATAGAAACAGACACGGGCGTTTCTATGAACATGCTTATATAGTTTATTATACTTGCCCATAAATGTCAATACATAATTTAAGAAAAATTGGAAACAGTAGCAGAGAAAAATAAAATGCAGGGAATGTCTGGAGGAGATCATTATGTTGGGCAGTTATAAGATCAGAACAGATCTGGCGCTGGAGGCCAGAGAGCGTTTTACAGAAGCAAATGTGGAAGTCCGGGGCGTGGAGGTTCAGGAATCCTATGACGAGGAAAAGGATATACGTACCACTGTGGTGAAGATCACAACTGAAAATGGCGCCCGCTCTATGGGACGTCCTCAGGGAAATTACATTACGATAGAATCAGAAAGCCTTTCCATTGCAGATGAAGGATATCACAGTGAGATTTCCAGTGAAATTTCCAAGCATCTGAAAAGGCTGTTAAATATGGAAAAAGAGAAGTCTGTTCTTATAGTGGGGCTGGGAAATGAAAGAATCACAGCCGATTCTCTGGGGCCTGGGGTGATCAGTAATCTGCATATGACCAGGCATCTGATCAAGGAATATGGCCTGAAAAAGGATGGGGAGGATTCACTGTATGAGGTAAGCGGAATTATTCCAGGGGTGATGGCGCAGACTGGAATGGAGACCTCTGAGATCATCGAAGGTGTGGTAGCTATGACAAAACCGGATGTTGTGATCGCCATAGATGCACTGGCAGCACGAAGTACCAGAAGATTGAACCGGACTATTCAGATCACAGATACAGGCATCAATCCAGGTTCCGGTGTGGGCAATCACAGGATTGGCTTGTCCCGGGAAAATCTGCATGTGAAAGTCATCGGGATCGGTGTTCCCACAGTGGTAGATGCAGCCACTATTGTCCATGATTCCATGGCACATCTGCTGGATGCCCTGGATGAAGCAGAGAGAAAAGAGTTTCTGGAGGAAATGATTTCGCCCCACCTTCACAATATGTTTGTAACGCCAAAGGATGTGGATGAAACCATACGGTATTTGAGCTTTACTATTTCAGAGGGGCTGAATATGACTTTTTCCGGAGAAGAGCAAAAAGAGGGAACATATTAGATGGATACCTGTCATAGGATAACTCCAAGGGGTGATTTGGGTGACAAGATTCCAGAGGGCGTTTTGTGTGCTTTTATGTCTTGTTTTTTTCGCAGTTCTGGCAGCGTTACCAGAGCCTTTTTCCCTGTGGAAAACCGCAGAAAATGTGTACAGGCAGTTTCCTTTTTATCAGATGGTGGAAAGAAAAGCACAGGAGGCCTGGACGGAAACAGATCCCTATACCTCGCAGATGGC
>CAKRRX010000029.1 GCA_934394595.1 uncultured Blautia sp.
TGCTTGCACTCTGTACATGCTAATGTAATCCTAACGCGCACAACTTCCACCTCCAGTGTTTTCATTTGCATGGTCTTCTCCTGCCCTGACAGTGTATCCGCCACTGCTTTTCAGGCATAAAAAAAAGACCTAACTTCCATGTCGCTTGTACAGTTTACCACACAAACTGTATATCCGTCAAGTCTTTTACTGAATTTCCTGCAATTCTTTTCCCTGAATTTTCCAGCTGTTTTTGCGAAATTTTACTATGAAAATCCCGGACGGCAGCCAAGAATGAGCCATGCTTGCATGAGCGAATATGTCCGTTTTAAAAATAATCGTACCCGCCGTGAATGTCCACAATGCTGCCATTCATGTAACCATTGGATAGTACGGCATATGCCATATCTGCCACTTCTTCCACAGTTCCAAAGCGGTGCAGAGCCACTTTGCGGTTGATCCTCTCATAGCTTTCCGGTGTTCGGTTTTTATGCCAGCCGGTCTCAATAAAACCGGGAGCAATGGCATTTACCCGGATCTTTTTCGGCTCAAATTCTTTTACCAGAGATTTGGTAAGAAAATGCACCGCTGCTTTGGTCACTCCGTAAACCAGTGAAGAGGAATACGCCTGCTGTCCCGCATAAGAGCCGGTAAACAGAATGCTTCCGCCCTCTTTCATAACCGGGCGCAGTTCTTTTACCAGAAATACCGGAACAGATAAATTGGTATTGACGATCCGGCTCCATTCTTCAAAAGTATAATCCTCATATTTTGCATAGGTACTGATTCCTACATTATTGATCAGCCAGTCCACATGACCGGCCTCTTCTTTGATACGGCGGGCAAATTTCATCATCTCTTCATAGGAAGACATATCTGCCCGGATCAGAATCACCTTTTCCTGATCTGCCGGTGAAAGGGATTCTAAAAAGCGCTCTGCCCGTTCCTGATTATGGCCATAGCTGATATACAGACGATCACTTTCCCCTGCATTTTCCAGGATCTTCTTTGCAATTCCTTTTCCAATTCCGGAAGTACCTCCGGTAATCACGGTAACTTTACTCATATCGCCACCCCTTTACAGCTTCATCAGCCGCTCATAAATTTCCCTGGGAATATATGGCTGCTGATTGTGTATAGGCTCTCCCAGACATGTCTTTGGATAGGCAAAGGTTCCTGGCTCCATACAGATTTCAAGAAGCTTCGGCGCATCTGTCTCCTTCAGAAAAGCTTTGGCCTTTTCTTTTACCTCATCTGCCTCCATGGACAGGCTGCTGATCCCGTAAGCCTTCGCCACCTCTGCAAAATGGCAGGAGGAAAAACCGCTTCCCTCTGCAGTATCTGCATACACCTGCTCAAAATAATCTCTCTGCAGATGACGGATCATGCCAAGAGCATGGTTGTTCATCACGATCATGGTAATGGGTAGTTTCTCTCTTTTTACCCATTCCAGTTCCTGGATATTCATCTGGAAAGCACCGTCTCCGCAGATGCATGCCACCGGCTTTCCTGTGGCATAGTAAGCCCCGATTGCCGCCGGAAGAGCGTATCCCATAGCCCCATGTCCGCCGGAAAACAAAAGCTTCTGCCCATTCCGATTTCGAAAAGACTGGTAACTCCATACCATGTGCTGCCCTACATCCACAGCTACAGCAGAAGTATCTGCCAGACTGTCGCCAAGATCTGCGATCATGCGGTTTGGATACCGCTCCGGGGTAGCATCATCTACTGCCTGCAAAGAGCTGCGGATATCTGTACATACAGACAGCCACTCTCCAAAATCATAATCGCTTTCCCTGTATTTCCACAATTCCTTTACCACTTCCATCGCATCTGCACAGAGCTTTCTTTCATTTACTCCATTTTCATGGATGTCTCTTTGCAGATTATAAGGATCTATGTCCACACGGATGATCTTTGCATTTTTTGCAAATTCATGAACCTTTGTACCGATCTGACGGGTACAAAGGGAAATCCCAAGGCAGATCAGAAGATCACTTTTGGCATTTGCGATCATATTTGCATAGCGATGTCCATAGGCTCCGCCAATACAGCCAAAATTCAGAGGATTCTCCCAGGAAAGGGCTGATTTTTCCAAAACACTGGTGATCACAGGGATTTTCCACTTATCTGCCAGTGTAAAAAGGCAGTCTCGCACAGAGCGGTCACTTACGCCGTGTCCCAGAAGGATCACAGGCCTTTTGGCCTGATCCAGAGCCTTCCAGATACACTTTGCTGCCTCTTTTGCGCTCTCATCCAGGTTTTGGCCCCTGTCCGGCAGATCCTCTATGTGATAAACCGGATCACTGATTTCTCCCCTCTGGATATTCATGGGAAGATCGATCAGCACCGGGCCTTTACGTCCTGTATTTGCAATATCATAAGCTTTGTTCAGTTCCTCTACGATCTGCTGGGGTTCCCGGATCTGTACTGCATATTTGGTAACCGGCTTTGCCATGGAAACAATGTCAAGTTCCTGAAAGCCCTGCTGTCTCAGTCCCTGGATTCCGGAGTATTCATAGGTATTCAGCTGTCCTGTGAGAAACACCACCGGCAGAGAATCAAAATAAGCATCTGCTATTCCGGACAACAGATTGGCTGCTCCCGGTCCGCTTGTGGCATAAGCACAGGCACAGGCTTCTTTTGCCTGGGCATATCCGCAGGCAGCAAAAGCGGCTCCCTGCTCATGATAGCTGGAGTGGCTTCTGGTATTTGGATTTTTCTCTATGGAGTCTACAAGATGGGCAATCATAGTACCCTGATACCCAAAAAAATCATGGATTCCTTTTTTCTGCAGAAATTCTACAATGTAATCAGTCACTTTCATAAAATCAGCCTCACATTATTTCCAGTATTTTTCTACCCGTTCTTTGAGCTTTGTACGTCCTGATTTTCCCAGCACCTCCAGAAAAATCCCCTGAATTTCCTCATCCGGAATAAAAATCTCATTATTTTTCAGGCTTTTTACCGTTGCTTTTCTATATGGAAAAAATACCTTTTCCAAAGTCGGATAATCTTTATTTTTATAAAGATTCAGAATGTAATCCTTCTGATCCAGATAGTATGTCTCTAATTCCATTTTTGATGCACAGAATTTCACATAATTCCAACACCGGGTCAGATATTCCTTTTTTCTGCGGGCACGGCCGTTTTTTCTTCTGGAACGAAGTCTTTTTTTGATCAGTCGGTTCTGATTGCCCACCTCCTGAAAATAATCTTCATAACGGATGCGGGCACTGACCATCTCAGAAGGCTTCTGGGTATATTTTTCAAAAACCTTCTCTTTGTAATTACTTCCATAGACTGCTGTGAGATACCCATTTATATCTGCCGGCGCCTGAAGCTTCATCCCCTCCAGCACTACAGTTCTGGTATCCTCAAAAATCCCTGCAGGAAAATAGATGGATTTTTTCTTCAACCGAACCACATACTCCTGAGGATTTTCCACATTTGTCCTTCTTACCAGCATCCGATATAAACTCTTTCCCAGTCGCCCCCGGCCTGTAAGCAGACGCAGACGCGTAAACAGCCTGCACAGAAATTTCTTTTTCCCACGGCGGTCTCCATAATAGTCAGCCAGCTCTCCCCAGCCAACTTCCTGGGCTCTTGTCCACAGATATCCCAGACGAAAACGGGGTTTTCCACAAAGCGGTCGGATGTCCACACCCATTCCGGGATATTTATAATTTCTTCCTTCATTCAGGCGGAAACATAAGGTATCCAGATCTGTATATCTGAGGAAAAATCCCGGAAAACGCCGATTGTTGTTCATGGATTCTACAATACGCCGATCTGGTGCCTCTTCCCCTGCTGCCACACGGAAACGTTCCATATCAGCAGTCTTCATATAGATCACACCGGAATGGGGTCCCGGTATTTCCTGACCTGTCACACTGCACAGAGTAAGCTGCGGTCCCAGAAAATAGGGAATTCCCTGTCTTTTACATATTCTGTCTATTTCTGTCAGAAGCTTCCTTACTTCCTGATTTTCTCTGTTCAACCTCTTTTAGCTCCAATCTGTCAGTTTCTATAAAATACCAGCTTTTTTACAAGTTCCTGTAAAGCTTCAATACTTTCATATTTTCCAAGCCACTGCTCCAGGAAATCCGATGCATCTCCATTTGCAGCATAAACTCTCGCTTTTTTGCTTCCCTCATAAAGATCTGTGAGGAAAATCCTGGACAGTTCCGTCCGCACATAACTGTGTCCCATTGTCTTTGCAGCTTCCAGATAGTTCTCATAAGCCTGGGCAGTCTGACCCTGTCTGCTCCTGATATCTCCCAGGACCTTATAGGCCTGAGCCTGTCTGCCTCCACGGATCCTGCAGTCTTTTGCCCTTTCTGCCAGCCATTCCAGCTCATCCATCTCTTTGGTATAGATAAGCTCAGTCCGGATCTTTGCAAGCTCTCCCGGATATCCCAGCCGCTCCCAGGCTTTTGTGAGTGCCTTCTTGTATACTTCCGTTTTCTTTTCCCCAAGATCTGCCCCGGATGCTGCAGCCCGATTCATCTGTCCTTTGATCTCATCCAGAACAGCTTCCATCTCAGAACGATTTTTCGCCACGCTTACCCTGGCCAGATAATAATACGCCCTTATGGAAAGATCCTCCGGCAAAAGTCTGTGCCACAGCTCCGCCAGCTGCATTGCCCCGTCTTTTTGACCGGCATCCAGCAGCATCTGGCAGGTTTTTGCAGTCTGTCTGCTGTATGGCAGCAAAAATTTGTCCAATTCCAGATGAGTGATGCCGTTGGTGGTCTTCTCCCGGGCATCTGCAAATATTTCAAGGGCATCTGCGCATTTTTTGCGCATCCACAAAAGCTCTCCTCTGTATTTCAGAAAATAGCCATCCTCCGGGAATAAACGCAATGCTTCGTCAATGTAGACCTCAGCTTCCACAATACCAATCCCGTTTCTGGCACGCTCCATGAGAAAACGGCTTTTAAATTTCACAAAACCCGGTACCTGGGGATATCTCTCCAGCAGCTGTTCTGCTTTTTCCTCTGCTTCCTGAAATTTATGGAATTCATAATCAGAAACAGCCTGACGAAACAGCTGAATGTCCTCTTTCAGCTTCGCCATATCCGGTGTCAGCTCCCCTGCCTGTTCCTTTACCACAAGCATGCGATGTGCCTTGCCGATCCGCTCTGTATAAACCAACGTCAGCATTGCAGCATAAAAAGTCTCATCGCTGATTTCCAATAGAGTAGGATGATAAAATGGATAAATTCCTCCGAAGTCTTCCCGCCCGATAAACGCCACACTGAGCTGTACCTGGAAATAACGGGTAAAAATATCATTTAAAACATCAAATTTTCTCTCTGCCACAAGTATTTTCAGACTCTGTCCACACTCCTGTATCCGTGCCTCCAGATCCATCACTGTACTTTTTGCAAGAAGCAGTTCCCGCTTATGCTGCATCCGGTGGTTTCTTTTGGCCCCTGCCAGGGAATAGATCTTGCGCCACACAGAATCCCTGCGAAGCTTTCCTTTTCGGATACCGGGAAGATAATCCTCCCGAAGTTCCTTATAAGTGATTCCCGGAACCGTCACCGCATCGTGGGATTCCCGCTCTCCATGGGGCGGTATATAAGACCATTCATCCCCATAATGCCAGATCAGATAATCGCTCATCCTGTGAGGCACCATCACTTCTGTGCCTTCAAATTTCATATATTTTACGGGGAACATCATGTCCTTATCAAAAAGGAATGGACAACCGCCCCATCTCATAGCATAGCGCGGACAGTCTTTTTCCTCGTAGGAAAACATGATCTTCTCCAGTTTCTTCAATGTTCTGTCTTTTCCCAGGAAAGTATAGGAAAAAAGCCAGCGTAAATACTGACTCACCGGAATTTCCCATCTGGCTCCAAATACAACTACCATATTAACCAGTTCGGAATAGATCATCATATGGGTACGGTATTTCTCATATTCCCTGTCATCTGCCGGAATAGGATCCAACGTAAGTACATCAATGATTTCCCCTGCACTGTCCTTTCCGATGATCTGATGCTTGTGAAGGGCGCAGCTGTCTGTAGATGCATATCTTGGGAAGGTATTGGTATAATTCCGATCAACATCCACACATTGAAGTACCCGGTTCTCCGGCAACACAGCCTCCGACAGTTCCACCAGTTTTTCCCAGTCAGCCCTTGGCATATAAATATCCACATCATCATCCCAGGGGATGAATCCCTCATTTCGCACTACTCCGATGGCAGTTCCCCCTGCCATCACATATCTCAGGTTATTTTCTTTACAGATTTCGTCTATTTCACGAAAAAGCTGTAACAGATGTTCCTGCTTTTCAGTCATTTGTTATCCCCTCTGGTCTATCACTTCCAGAATGTCTGCCAGCGCCTCGGATTCTTCATAAAAAAGCCTGGTACACTCTGTTCTCTCGTCACTGATCATGATCAGCAGTTCCTGCAGAAGATAGCGGAAACCGTTTCCTTCAAAGTTAAAACAGTATCTCTTCAGCCCTTTGCTGTCATCTATTTTTGCCTCAAAATATCCGGTATTCCACCAGTCATTTGGTATGGTCACACGGCCTTTGCTGCCGATTACTACAAACTCGTCCTCCACATCTACGGTGGTTCCGATTTCAATGGTCGCAAGGGCATCCGGATATTTCATTGTGATCATATCATAAATACAATTGCCCTTTTTATCTTTTACCACATTGGTATTCACTTCCAGATAATCCCTGCCCAGTATCTTGAGCACTGCGCATAAAGCCTGGACTACTGTCTCATCAAAATTCCTGCCCCCTTCAAAATGATCCTGGGACATGGAACATTTCACGCATACAATATCTCCCACCAGGGCACTGTGGGTCTGCCATACCAACTGATTAAACGCCCTTAAATAAACCAGCGTGATCTTCTCCACCAAAACTACATTGTGGGCTTCTGCCAGGGCAAACAGTTCCTTTAACTTTTCCTTGCTCTGGGTCATCGGTGCGTCGCTGATCACATATTTTCCCTGCTCCAGGGATCTGCGGATATACCGTTCCCGTTTTCTCTGGACTGTCTTGATATAAACGATATCCACCTGGGACAAAAAGCAGTCAAAGCCCTGCTGCCATTCTGTGCTGTCTGCATCCACGCAATAATAAGAATCCAGTTCATATTTTTCACAGAAGATCCGGGCAGACTCTTCATTTTCGGAAAAGACGCATTCCACATGAAGGCCGCTGACATATTTTGTCTCCCATACAATACCATTATCCCCGTCATCATCTGTAACCACACCCACGGTGTAAGTGATTCCCTCTCCACGCAGCTTGGTGCTGGAGATATTTTTGGTTCTCTCCAGATAGATAACGTCACAATAATTTTTCAGATAGTCAAATTTCCCCCGCCAGTCTGACCCCAGCACCAGCAGGTCAATATTATATTTGATAATATCGCTGAGCTTTTGTCCCTGATACTCTTCAATGATGATCTCATCTGCAAAACCGGTGCGGCGGACATTCTCAATCCTTTTCAGAAGGCTGTCCCGCACGTTCAGCTTTCCTCTCTCGATGTCGTAACTCTCACTGGTCACACCTACGATCAGGTAATCTCCCAGTGCTTTCGCCCTTTTTAAAATGTTATAATGCCCTTCATGGAACAGGTCAAATGTTCCGTAGGTGATCACTCGCTTCATATTATCTTAACCCCTGTATGCAAATATGGAAAGGCAATCCTTCTAAGACTGCCCTTCCTCTTGGTCTTTCTCATTCTCATCTGTTTCCAGAGTCGAAGCCAATTTTTCGATAGCTATACGCCGCTGTGCGATTACAACGAATTTATCCTCGTCGTCATTATCATACTCATCTTCCAGCCCTTCATCCTTCACTTTTTTCTCCCTCTTAAAAATGAGGAAGGTCAGAAGACTCAACACTCCATTATACAGCCAGTTCACAGGATGGCTTCCCAGAACCAGCACAAAAAGCACAGATATTCCAAACAGTGCCCATACATTCATAAGCTGTGGAATTTTCAGGATCAGCAGGCCATTCATAAGGATCAGGATAGGATAATGGAAAAAATAGATTCCCATTGTATTTCTTCCGAGAAAAATGAACGGATGCCGTCTGTCCGGCATTAATGCCAAAAGGGCAAAAATAATGGTAAAGGATACCAGATACATAAGCCCTCTTACCACCATACCTTCCGTATTTTCCATACCACTTGCAAGATAGGAATGGTTTCCTCTGAAAAGATCCACCGGAATGCTGTTCCCGATCATATAATTGGTTACGATAAAAAGCAGGATGACAGAGATCAGTGCCAGCACGATCTTTCCTTTAAACTTGCGGATCACTTTGGTGTATTCACTTTTCCACAGATAGCCTGCTACGAAAAATGGAAAAAATACCACGATCCTGGATGCTGACAGGAAAGTACTGAACTCCATCCTGGTGCCGGCCCAAAGGGCAAAAATAATGCTCACCGGTACAATAAAGCGAATCTTTCCAAACGCTTCGATGGTAAGTCGATACGCAAACAGTGCCAGTACATACCACATTACTGTCCCGGAGGGACGAAGAAGCTCATAATCCATGTGATTGCCCAGCCAGATCTGGGATGCCCAGGTAAGGGTATAACCCAGTATATATGGAATCAGAAGATTCTTTACATTTTTCAACACATCCTGAGGCTTCTTAGACAGATAGCCAGATACAAAAATAAATGCCGGCATATGGAAAATCGTAATTCCATACCAGATAAAACGGACGGTCTGGTCTGCCTTTACCAGCTGAAATGCAATAATGTGATTAAAAACCACAAGAAATATCAACAGTATCTTTATGTTATCCACAAGATAAGAATATGGGATTTCCTGTTCCTTGGTATTCTTGTTCATATCATTCACCTTGTTATAAATTTATGAATAAAGGATAACATACTTTTGTCACTTATGGAATAACTTTTTAAACTTTTGCAACACTTTTATGTGGAAGTTTCATGAAAGAGATCCAGTTTCCGGACCAAAAACCAAATTGTGGAGACGTTTTCCCGTAGGAGTTGCCGCAAGGCCGCCTTCCGCCGTTTCCTTCAGTGCTGCAGGCATTACATCCCCGATCTTTTTCATTGACCAGATCACCTCATCTGCCGGAATGGCGCTTTTGATTCCTGCCAGCGCCAGCTCTGCTGCCACAAATGCACCTGCCACACCAGACGCATTCCGCTTGATACAGGGAATCTCCACAAGTCCTGCCACAGGGTCACAAACCAGCCCAAGGATATTCTTCAGTGCAGTGGCCACTGCCGATCCGATCATTTCCGGAGTTCCCCCAGCCAGCTCCACAATAGATGCAGCGGCCATGGCACTGGCAGAACCGCACTCTGCCTGACATCCTCCCTGGGCACCAGCCAGTGATGCATTATTGGCGATCACCATTCCCACTGCAGAGGCAGTAAAAAGAGCCATCACACAATCCCGTTCTTCCAGCTGATATTGCTCCTGCATGGTAAGGATTGCCGCAGGCACGATTCCACAGCTTCCTGCTGTAGGTGCTGCCACGATTCTTCCCATTGCCGCATTTAATTCTGAGACAGCCAGAGCCCGGTAAAGGGCGCCGCCAAGAAGAGGGCCTGTGAGATTTTTCCTATTTTCCACAGCCTGTCTCATACGGTAGGCATCTCCGCCGGTAAGTCCGCTGGTGCTTTTCAGATTTCTGGCGCTTCCAGGCTCAATGCAGGATGCCATAACTCTATAATTTTCCCGCATTTTCTCATATATCTCGCATTCTGTCAGCTCCATCTGAACTGCCTGCTGCTTCAATACCAGCTGGGAAATGCGGCAGTTATTTTCTTCTGCTGCTTTTTGCAGCGCTTCCATTGAGTGATAATTTAAATCCACGATTTTCTCCTTTTATACAGTTCAGACACGTTCGAGCATGGTACTGGAATAGATATTTTCCAGCCTATTGATCCGCTCATTCAACTCCGGGCCAAGATAACTGTCACTTTCGATGGTCATCACAGCCATTCCTCCCTTTTCCTTTCTGGCAAGGTGGAAATTACAGATATTCACTCCATACTCAGCCATAAGCTCTGTCACTGCTGCGATAGTCCCCGGGGCATCTTTATGCAGCACGATCAGTGCCGGATTCTGCCCTGTGAGGGAAACCTCCATTCCATTGACCCTGGTGATCAGAATATTTCCGCCGCCGATGCTGCTGCCCCGAAGGGACACCTGCTCTCCATCTGCTGCCACCAGTGTAATCTGGGCTGTATTGGGATGGGCGTCCTCCAGTTCTCCTGTCTCGATCTGGATTTTCAGTCCCTCTTTTTCTGCCACGTCCAGGGAAAAACGTATCCGCTCATCATCGGTTTTCATCCCCAATATTCCTGCCACAATAGCTTTATCCGTACCATGGCCTCTGTAAGTTTTTGCAAAGGAACCATGGAAAAAGATCCTGGCCTCTGCTGCCGGTTTTCCAAGAAGCGCCCTGGTCACCAGACCGATACGGGCTGCTCCTGCTGTGTGAGAACTGGACGGACCGATCATCACCGGTCCCAAAATATCAAATACATTCATAGGATATCCTTTTCCTTCGATCATCATGCTCCCGGAATGAAAAACATTCAAAACGGTGCTGTAATATCATTATATCCAATAATCAGGGCTATAACAAGGCATGTTTTATGAATTTCTCATAGTGATTTCATGGGAAGTATGATATAATAAATGGCAGCAATCATGAATGGAGACTTTATATTATGAAGAGAGTGATTACTTACGGAACCTTTGATCTTCTGCATTACGGTCACATCAATCTTCTGCAGAGAGCAAAATCCTATGGCGATTATCTCATTGTGGCACTGTCCACAGATGAGTTTAACTGGAATGAAAAACATAAAAAATGCTATTTTTCTTATGAGAAACGCAGGCATCTTCTGGAAGCCATCCGCTATGTGGACCTGGTGATCCCGGAGGAGAACTGGGAGCAGAAAATATCCGATATCAAAGAATATCACGTAGACACCTTTGTGATGGGAGATGACTGGACCGGTAAGTTTGACTTCCTGAAGCCTTACTGTGACGTGATCTATCTGCCCAGAACACCGGAAATTTCCACCACCCAGATCAAAGAAGACCTGCATAAAACGGACGCATGAATTATTTCATTTCCCACGAACTATTTTATTTCATCTCCCCGCATTGCAAAGCGCTCCCAAAAAGGACCTTGTCGTAAGTTTCAGATCCTTTTTGGGAGCGTATTTTTTCATATCTTTATATCAGTTTATCAGTTTCTTTTCATTATTCTTCTGAAGAAATCACATTCTTCATCATTGCATTTCTGTCCTTCCGGCTCCTGGATGGTCAAATGGAATACATGATACAGCGGATTTTCCTCTGTTCCATAAGTTTTGAACTCATAGTAAACCCCGTTTTTCTTTAATACAGCCTCCAGAAGGGGTGCCTGTGGGCGGCAGAAATCTCCCACACAGGTCATCAGATAAACCGGTGGAAATTTTTCTGTTACATGATCTGTTACATTAACAAGGGCACGCTCCTTTTCAGAACCTTTTTCCGGAAGGAAATCTCCCATAAGCTCCTGATCCTGCTCGTCTCCAAGAACACCTACCTCACTGAGAGGATTGTAAGCGCCACAGTTCAGGGCTACTGCCTGGGGAACAAATCCATTTGGCACTTTGAACGCATAATTGACAGCATACTCCGGGTTCGTGCAGATGGCACTGTAAAGGCCACAGAGATGTCCGCCTGCAGAATCGCCTACCATAAATACGTGGTCCATATCAAGGCCATATTCTTCCTGGTTCTCATACATCCATCTGATCACATTATTGGTATCCTCAAGAGGTGCCGGAAATTTTACTTCCGGTGCTAAACGGTAGGTAAAATTCACAACTGCAAATCCACGCTGTGCAAGAGTCATCCCGTAAAACTGATACAGCTCCTTATCGCCGTATACCCATCCACCGCCATGTACACTCACGATAACCGGGATTTTTCCCTGTGCATTCTTTGGACGGTATACGTCCAGCTTGTTTTCCACTGGATCCGGGCCATACTGAATATCATCAAAACGCTGGATATCATCCGGTGTTGTCAGCCCTGCATCTCTTTTTGCATCATTGATCTTCCATTCTCTTCTCATTGTGTCGCTTGCCTGTGACATAGTTTTTCATCCTTTCTGCTCTAAAGTATATTGGAAATCTATGTAAAAACATGCTTTTACACAAGTTTTCACGTTCATACTATTTCTACTCTTCCTGACTTTTCCGATATTCACCGATGGTCATTCCTGTAATCCTTTTAAATACCTTGCAAAAATAAGTCAGATTTACATATCCACATTGCTCGGATATTTCATTTAGTGTCAGATCTGTCTGGGTACAAAGCCTTTTTGCCTCCTGCATACGCACACCTGACAGATATTCCACAAAAGTCTTTCCTGTTCTTTCCCGGAAAATATGGCTTAAATAATAGGAACTGATTCCCACATTCTGGGCACAGTCCATAAGTGAAATATCCTTTCGAAACCAAATGTCAATATAGCGTTTGGTCTCATCCACATAATCCTGTATTTTATCTGCGCTCTCCTTTGGAATGCTTCCTTCCTCCCTGCGGTTGATCTGCAGCATTTGAACACTGTCCCTGTAGGAATCTGACATTTTTTCAAATGAGTCATACACATTTCCTGTTCCGTAAAGATACTCTACTTTTGTCCTTTCCTTCAGGCACTCTGCCACAAGGGACGCAAGATCATTGCTCCATTCCCTTCTTTTTTCCTTTTCCACTTCCTCCTGGACAAAAAACATAACCACAATCCCCTTTGAGGTTATAGTAGCAAGAAAATCACAGAATCCAGTCAGGCATTTCTCCAGCTCATCATTTAATTCCCTTTTGCTGAGTCCTGTTTTGGTCTGGGGAAGAAATGTAGCAATACAGCCACCAAAAAAATGGATATTGTTGATATTGCAGTATGCATCAAATTCCTTATTGTCGCAGTTATCAGAAAATACCGACATAAGGATCTCACTGCCAAGCACGGAATTCACCACACCCAGGGCAGATTCAATTCCATCCTGGCGCAGATTTATCTTTTTCTCCTCTTCCACAGTCCTGCAAAGCTTCCCGATCACGTCCAGCTTTTCCTCCCGT
Organism: uncultured Blautia sp.; assembly: GCA_934394595.1. Taxonomy (GTDB): domain Bacteria; phylum Bacillota; class Clostridia; order Lachnospirales; family Lachnospiraceae; genus Blautia_A. The sequence goes on from CAKRRX010000029.1 coordinate 13,105, forward strand.
TTGGAAGGCTTTACAAGATAACCGTCTGTTTTCAGATCAAGCGCCTTTTTTATGTAATCAAAATCACTGTATGCTGTACTGATAATAAAATGAGTGGAACACTTTTTGTGCTGTAACAGTTCAATGACCTCGATTCCTGAAAGTCCCGGCATGCGGATATCCACAATTGCCATATCCGGTTTATAGGCTTCCAGCATCTCTTTCAGTTTAATCCCGTTTTCTGCCATTCCTACAATTTCGATATCCGGAAATTCTTTTTTCAGAAAAAGCTCTGTACTTTTCAAAACTAATGGCTCATCATCTGCTATCACCATCGTATATTTCATTGTCATCATCACCTCCTGGAAGAGAAATAAATATTTTCAGCCCCGGATCCATATTATAAAATTCGAATTTCAGGTCATTATGGTAATACAGTCTTAATCTGCGATAAATATTCCGGATACCGATATGATTGCCGGAGGATTTGTTTTCCTGAAAATCTTCATAGATACTTCTGATCTGTTCCACGGTCATTCCCACACCGTTATCCTGTACCTCCAGACACACACGGTTTCCCTGTGGATATACCCGGATCCATACATGGCCATTCTCAAGCATCATGGCAATTCCATGCTGGATAGCATTTTCCACCATTGGCTGAAGGATCATACAGGGCATTTTATAATCCAGGCACTGCTCATCAATTTCAAAGGTGTACTGGTATCGACCACCATAACGGCATTCCTGAATCGCCACATAGTCTTTCAAATTTTCCACTTCTTTTTCTAATGGAACGGTTTTACTGATATTATCCAGATTATACCGTAAAAAGGCTGCTGTCGTTTCCATCAGTTCTGCGCACTGATCTGCATTCTCGATCCTTGCAAGGGAAGAAATCATATTTAAGGTATTAAACAGAAAATGCGGATTTACCCTGGACTGCAGAAAATCCAGATGACTTCTTTGCAGTTCACTGAACATTTTCAGATTTTTGATTTCCATTTCTGCAAGGCGCTCTTTGATATCTGCGTTTTCTTCAATTTCCCGCATCTGTTTCTGGATAATGCCGGTCATTTTGTTAAAAGCAGCTGCAAATTCTTCAAACTCATCATTGCTTTCAATCTGAATAGGCTCTGCACTTAGCACATTATCCTGAATGGATTCCACGCCCTTCTGCATAGTTGCAATAGATCTTGAAACCTCCATAATAACCCTGGTCAGATACAGACCAATGCAGATAAGAGTACACACGATCATACCGATCTGCAGCCGCAGTATATTTTGCTGAAGGGCATTCAGTCTGTTTTCCAACTGACTTAATTTATTCAGTTTTACCGAATATGCTTTCTGAAAACGCAGGGTAACGTAAGAATAACCCTCCTGAAGCTCATTGTAGCTGTTTTCCAGTTTTTCAAATCCCGTCTGCTTATCGCTTTCAAAATATCTACACAAGGCATCTGTCAGAAAATCAGATTTTTCCAGAAAGCTTTCCACTGTACAGTATGCGTCTGTTACTTCCCTGACAAAGCTTTTCTCCTGAAGCTCCTTCACAATTTTTAAATACTGTTCAGCACTCTTCCTGTCCTGCTCATAATTTTCGGTTCCTTCTTCTGCCAGGTACAGGTATGCCATGTTTATGTCACCATTTAAGACTTCTACGCTATTTTCCAGATTGTTTATGGAAATCATTTCACCGATAGCATTGTCATACTGACCTGACACATAGTTATTACATATAACGGCGACCATAAGAAGAACTACTGAAAAAGCTGCTACGATGACATAACCCACAATATATTTTTTCCCAACTGAGTTAAGGAAACGCGCCTTTTTCATTGTGTTCTTCCTCCGCTGTTCCATTTTTTGGCATATTCCAGTTCCGCATCGGAAAGAATGCTGTGGTAATTTTCCGCTGTCATCCAGTGGGTAGTTGTATAAACTGTTTCTGAGCTGTATTCTCCATTCCGGATATAATTTGCAATTTCTTCTACTACCTGTTCGCCCATCCTCCTGGTATCCTGTTTGATGATTCCATCTATCGCCCCGCTTATCACACCGTAAAAAGCATCAAATCCCAGAATATGTTCGTACTGATCATCCCTCTGTCTGAACTGGGAACTGATGGTTACTCCTCCCGTTCCCTCCAAAAAGACAATGGTATCTGCATCTTTAGCATTCTGGTAATACATTTTCATAACTGTAAGCCCGTCATAATTGTCATATTGTACATCCCCAAGATGGATTTTGGGATAATCTTTAACTGCGTCCTGAAGTCCTTCCAGTCTTTCCTCCAGATTGGAAAATCCCGGTTCACCGGAAATCACCGCAACATTGGCTTCTCCGCCTGTTGCGTTTATCAGTTCTTCCCCCAGCATTTTCCCTGCTTCATAATTGTCTGTTCCGATATACAGATGCTCCGGAAAGCTTTTAATGTCTGTATCCACACAGATAATCTGAATTCCTTCACTCCACGCCTCTTTTAATGTGTTAATGTATTCTTCATTCTCATTTCCCTGTACCACCAGCACATCTACCTTAGCTGCAATCTGCTGCTTCAAAAGCTCCACCATCTGAGGAATATTGTAGTTCAGCTGAGGCTTGAGTATTTTGATATCCATCCCACAGTTCTTCTTTATTTTCTCCCCGGATTGTTCGATTCCTTCTTCAATCAGCGTCCAGTATCCGTCATCGAAATGAGGCAGGATCACAGTCACCCGGGTTATATCTGTTCCGGTAGCCGGTGTACCTGCATTACAGCCTCCAAGCACGCAGCATAAAACCAGAAGCGTAAGTATCCCTGCCGCCGATTTCTTTTTTTCAGACATAGTCAGTCTCCTTCATTTTTTAGAATGTGTCCATTATCTCACTTTTCATTCTTTTAGACAATTACCCGGATCACGTTTTCGTTCTTTACGTTTTTCCTAAACGCAACTATCCGGAGTCCTGCTAACAGAACCCCGGATAGTCTGATACATTTTTTTATTTGTCTGAACCGTATTTTCTCATATCAAGTGCAACTGCTACGATGATGATAAGTCCTTTTGCAATGTTCTGCCAATAGGAGCTTAAACCTACGAATGTAAGACCATAGCTGATAACACTGAAAATAATAACTCCCAGGAAGGCTCCCGGTACGTTACCAATACCACCGGTGAAGGAAGCGCCACCGATGATACAGCTTGCGATGGCATCCATTTCATAACCTTCTGCATATGTTGCATTGGCACTTCCGGTACGTGCTGCAAGCATACATCCTGCAAGAGCTGCAAGAGCTCCGGATAAGATATAAACAAACATGTCGATTTTGAATACGTTGATACCTGCTACTTTTGCAGCCTCACGGTTACCGCCTGTAGCATAGATGTTTTTACCTAATGTTGTCATGTTCAGGATAATGTAAACAGCGATCATAACTACAAAGGCAACAATAATCAGATAGTTAACTCCTGCAACGGAACCTGTACCAAATTTTGTAAAGGATTCTTTAAATCCTGCAAGAGGCTGTGAGTTGTTCGGTGCTTTTTTCATGAACAACAGGTTTCCACCATAAATAATTAGCTGAAGTCCAAGGCCAGCAAGGAATGCCGGTACCTTTAATTTTGAAATGATAAGACCTGTGATCACCCCGGAGATGATACCTATGATAATGGAAGCGATGATTGGTACGATCAATGGCATTTCCGGCAGTGACGGCCAGAATTTAATGTAATAAGTGGACTGCTGTGCAAGTGTTCCGGATACGACGGCACCAAGACCTGCAAGTCGTCCTACAGTCATATCCATACCACCGGCAATGATTACAACCAGCATACCCACAGCAAGAAGCATTTTCGGGGCACTCTGTGTCAATACATCACTTAATACACGAACGGAAATAAATGATGGTGAAATGATCGCAATGATCACGATCATCAGTAACAGACAGATATAAAGAATATTATCCATCAGGATTTTTGACATATTTTTTGATTTCATTTCTTATCCTCCCCATTGGCTTCATATGTACTTGCCAGCAACATGATCTTCTCATCTGTTACTTCAGATTTATCCAGGATACCGGACTTATGTCCTTCACACATTACCATGATCCTGTCAGACATACCCATAAGTTCCGGCATCTCCGAACTGATCATAATTACACATTTGCCTTTTTGTGCCATTTCTTCCATTAATTCATAAATTTCATATTTTGCTCCGACGTCGATTCCTCGTGTAGGCTCATCCAGGATCAGGATATCCGGCTCACTTAAAAGCCAGCGTCCAAGCAGTACCTTCTGCTGATTACCACCGGAAAGGGTTTTGATGGCGGTTTTCAGGCTTGGAGTCTTTGTGGAAAGCATATCTACATATTTCTGTGCATCCTGGTTTCTCTTTGCCTTATCAATAAAAGGAAGCCCTGCTTTGTGATACCGTTTTGGATTTACATTCTGCTCTACAACAAGAGTATTATCTGTAATGGAGCCAGGTCCGATAATACCTGTTTTTCTTCGATCCTCTGTAAGCAGTGCCATACCGTTTTTAATGGCATCGATTGGCTGTCTGTTGTGGATCTCTTTTCCCTCGATGGTAACCCTTCCGGAAGAAATTCCATGTAATCCAAATAAGGCTTCCATCAGCTCACTTCGCTGGGAACCTACAAGTCCGCCGATTCCGAAAATCTCACCTTTCTTTACAGAAAAGCTTACATCCTTAAAAGAATGAGGATTTGTGCTTGTAAAGTTTTCAACCTTCAGATACTCTGCTCCTGGTGTATGCTTTTTCGGTGGAAAACGATCTGTCATCTCACGTCCAACCATTTTATTTACAATAGTATCTGTTGTCATTTCACTTGCAGACCATGTACCAACATTTTGTCCATCACGCATAATTGTGATGTCATCTGAAATCTGAAGGATTTCATCAATTTTATGAGAAATATAGATAATTGCTACGTTTTCGTTTTTTAGCTGATTGATGATACGGAACAAAATCGCTGTCTCAGTCTCTGTAAGAGAGGAAGTGGGCTCATCCATAATAACGATCTTTGCACCAATGGATACAGAACGTGCAATCTCGATCAACTGACAGTAAGATGTGGATAGCTCTGCAACTTTCTGCTTTGGATTGATGTCCAGTCCCAATTTCTTAAATACATCTTCCGTGTCTTTTATCAGTCTTTCTTTATCTACCCAACGTACCCCTGCCACTTTTTTATAAGGGATCCTGCCAAGGAAAATATTTTCTGCCACTGTCTGCGGTCTTACAGGATGCAGTTCCTGGTGGATCATTGCAATTCCCTGATCCATGGCATTTCTTGGGCTGGTAATACTTACCTGCTTTCCATTTATGGAAATACTTCCCTCATCCGGGGAATAGATTCCATAAATACATTTCATCAGCGTAGATTTGCCAGCTCCGTTTTCTCCCATCAGTGCATGCACAGTTCCGGGACGGACTCTTAAGGAAACCTGATCCAGTGCTTTTACACCAGGAAAGGTTTTCGTAAGATTTACGGCTTCCAGCACGTATTCGGAATTACTCATAGCTTATTCTCTCCTGTTCTGCTCTTGGCAATAATAAAGAGGGACACTTTACAGTCCCTCTTTATGCAACCTTGCGGCCAAACTTCTGTTATTTAGAATGAAGTATCTGTAATGTCATAGCTTGCGTCATCTAAATTGTCGGCTGTGATAGAAATATAGTCGATCATGATTCTATGTCCATCAACCTTTACACCATCCATTCCAATAGACTCAGTGGTAACTTCCTCACCGTTCTCTAACAGATACATCAGTTTATAAATGGATTTTGCAAGTTTTACAGGGTTGTTGAGACTGGTCTCAAGAAGAGTTCCGTTTTTGATTGCTTCACATCCGGCAGCTGTAGCATCAACACCAACAACTGGAATTGTGTTCTCATCGCTTGTGAAATATCCATGAGCCTGAAGTGCTGCGATTGCTCCAAGTGCCTCATCATCGTTATCTGCGATGATACAGTCAATGTCATCACCAAAGCTTGCAATAAGTGCCTCTACATTTTCCTGTGCTTCAGAACGGGAGAAGTTGCAAAGTACGCCGTTGATGGAATCTCCACCTTTAACGCCTGTTACATCATCACCACCGATGCAGCTTCCAAGTTCATATCCTGCACCCTCAATTGTTGCAAGGCTGTAAGAAGAACGATTGATGGTATCACTGAATGTCTGAATACCCTGAAGGAGAATGTAATCAACTTTTCCATTTCCGTTTCTGTCCCAGTTCTCATGAGTATTGAAGTAATCAACTAATGCATTACCCATGTTTTCACCGGACTGTGTGGATACGGAAGATACATACCACAGATTTTCATTGTCTGCGAATGCTTCATCAGATGGGCTTGTTGTATTTGCAAAAATACCAACTACGCCTTCTTCTTTCATCTGTTTTGCAATATCGTCTGATGCCGGCATGTTGATGTTATTCAGGATCAGGTATTTAACGCCCTGGGTGTAGAAGTTGTTTACGTTATTTCCCTGAGTGTTGATATCGTTTTCACTGTCAGCGTCTGTGATGGAAATTGTTCCATCTGCTGCTGCGATTCCGTTTAAGCACTGGCGGGCATTTGCGATAAAAGTATCTGCGAAATTGTACCATACAACACCAGCTTTTACATCTCCGTCAGCCAATACAGGTGTTGCAAACATGGATGTTGCCACTGCAGCTGCAGCCAGAACGCTAATTACTTTTTTCTTCATTTTTTCTTCCTCCATTTTAAAAAAGCCGTTATCCTGGAAAGCAGTTCCTTTTATTTGCTTTCCCCTTGTTGATGATACCAGTATAGCATGGCCGCCCCTTAGAAAAAATTCAAGATATTTGCAGTTCTTCCAAAAAATGTTGCGAATTTGCTGTGCAGGCGAAAAAAAAGTTGCACTTTTTTGTTATCCGCAAAATAGTGCAACTTTTTTCTTTAACGACTTTTTCTTTAACGACTTTTCCCCCAGAAAATAATCCCTTATTCCCCTTTTCCCTTGAAATCCCTGTGGCAAACTGTTACTATATTATTACAAAATTCGTGTTTTTCAGTGATCTTTTGGTCATATTTCAGGGATGAGGAGTTTTTGATGAATTCGTTCAAAGTCAGCATTATTTTACCGGTGTATAACGTGGAAAAATACTTAAGTGTCTGCCTGGACAGCCTGCTTGCCCAGACCCTTGAGGACATAGAGATCGTTGCTGTAAATGACGGCAGTACAGATGGAAGCCTGCAGATTCTGCAGGCTTACCAGGCGTTGCACCCGGATAAGCTTTTTATCTATTCCACAGACAATCATGGCGTAAGCCGCGCCCGGAATTACGGCTTCGCCCATTCTCACGGAGAATATATCTGGTTTGTGGACAGCGATGATTATGTGGAGGCAGATGCCTGCCGGCTCCTTTACGAAAAGGCATCAAAAGATGGGAATGACCTGGTGCTTTTCCGCTTTAACAGCGTATATCCGGACACCAATGAGAAAAAGCCCTCTCCCTGCGTCCATTATAATCAGAACTTTAACATTGCATCCAAGCCCTATGAGCTGGCTAATATTGTCCTTTATCCATGGAATAAGCTGATCCGCAGAACATTGTTTGAAGGAATCGAATTTCCGGAAGGCATCCGGTTTGAAGATGTTCCGGTCTCCTTCCAGCTCTACACACGTGCCAGATCCATTGGAGTCATAAATCTTTGCTTCTACAATTATATACGAAACATCGGTTTCTCAGAGGCGCTTACAAGAACCACCTTTGATATCTGCGAAGCTTATAACCATGTTATCAATTTTATGAAAGGATCCGGATTTTACCAGCAATATTATAACGAAATTGCCTATGTCGCTGTCCGACATTTTCTTTTCCGGATCAAAAAGCTTCTCACCAATTATGATACCGGAAAGAAGGAATTAAAAATCCAGTTTACAGAGACCCTGTACCATTATCTGGATCACACATTCCCGAACTGGCAGGACAATCCATATGTGCGCTATACAATGCCAGCCCCAGTTGCCAATATGTTTTATTTCTATTCTGACAAGCAGCAGGTGCTGAATTTCATAAACAACTGTGATTCCCTTTCTTCGCAGCAGCAGAAAAACTGGATAAAGGATTACCGGGCATCTTTTGAAAAAGATTCCGCATATCACCCGGCCGGAATGATCCAGCTGGAAAAAACAGCGGCACAGTTTTACCATTTCGCCTATACCGGAAGCCTGGCACCAGATCCGGAGCAGATCTTCCTGGAATCCGGCCGTGGAAATGAGATTCCCGCCTGGATTTTGGGGCTTCTTGCCCATCTGATCCGACATTTTAGCGAATACCATATTGTATTTTCCCTTGCCAGGGAGAAGCATCCCCTTCTTCTGGCACTTTTAAACCGTTATCTTCCGGACAACAAAGCTTTACCGAAGAATATCACACTGATCAGCTCCGGCACTGAAGAATATGGAAAAGCCCTGGCACTTTCCGGTTATCTGATCACAGACAGTCCTCTGCCCTACTATTTTCGAAAAGAAAAGGGGCAATTCGTTCTTCTTTATTGTGGACACGGCCTGTATCCGGAGACGGTTTTGAATACCCCTGCTTCCACAGCTGACACCGGACTCTGGCAGCATACCATGTTTCTGGCAGATGCCATATATTTTAACAGTGTCCAGAACCGCAATATTTATATGAGCGAATGCATGACAGACCGGATCTGTCCCACCCCATATATTATCGGAAATTCCGGAGATGCCCCGGTTGTTCCGGAGCAGTCCAACACAGAGAAGATCCGCCGAAGCCTTCAGCTGGATGGCGTACAGACTATTTTATATGCCCCGCGTCTGCCTGGCTCCTACCTGACAGATGCGGCACAAACCTATCGTAATTTTATGGCCGCACTTTATATAATGGATCAGGAACTGGAAGATCATCAGATTCTGTATCTCCATCTGGACGGAGAAAAAAGGCCGAATTTTTCTGATTTTACACATATCCGGGAAATGCCACCGGACTTTGATGTCTCAGATTTTGCCTCTGCCTGTGATTATTTTATATCCGATTATCATAGTGCCCTTTCTGCAAAATACCACTCAGGCACCAGGGTTCTCAGGTTCCTTTGCGGAAACTTTGGCAAACAGAATGTCCGCCAGCGGGATTTCCTTGGAAATGAGCGGATTACAGATGAATTTTTCCCATGTTCCCCTGCCTTTGACAATGTACCCCAGTTGATACATTTTATAAACCTGCTGGACCAGGAGGATCCTGAAAGTACACATCAGTATGAATTGCAGTCCACTGTCAAGAAGACACCATCTATAGTGATGTCCGATCCAACTACTGCAGGCGAAACTTCCCAGCGGTACCAGATAACGGACATTGTGGATTTCCTGCTCAATGGCAGACCTTTGCCTTATTATAGGGAAGATGCTTCCAGTGCTGAGGAGAACTTTGCAAAGACACCAACGTCCCACCGCACCCGTGTTCTTTTTTTCACCGGACGCAAACTTTCCCATAATCTGATTCGTGATTTCAATGCCCTGGCAGCCCAGGAGCCGGACAAGGAATTCTGGCTGGCCTACAATGATTTCCGCAATACAGATTCCCAAAAATATCTGGCACAGCTGGCACCGGAATGCTCCTGTCTGCCATTGAAGCCAGATCCGGATAAGGGAAAGCGATGGAAGCTTGCCAGCGTTCTTACCAGCAGAATGGGGCTTTACTCCCTTTACCCTTTGTCCCATATATTGGAGCTTGGAAAAGCAGAATGTAAAAGATGTCTGGGAAATGCAGAGTTTGATCAGGTGGTCATCACTTCCACAGACAGCATCAAGACTGTGGCTACCTTGCTGGCTGCTGCTCCGTCTGCATCTTATATGTTTGATACCTTTAATCCGGAGCGCTACCAGACTTCCAGGCCTTACCGTCACCAGATTGCATTTCTTTGCAGACTGCTGAAGGATACCGGAAATACAAAACTTCCCTCAGAGCTTACAGGGCTGAAGTTTGCGCAAAGCTCCGGCACTGATAAAGACAAAGGAACTTTATAAGGAGGACTTCATGTCAGAAGATTTTCTGAATAATGATATACTTTATTTTAAGAACTTAATAGAAAATGGCATTGATTCCACCGACCAATCCCGGGACTTTCATCATGCTGTCAGCCTGGAAAAATCCCATACCGGAATTTCCGACGGTGACAACAATGTCCCTCTGACCCGCCAGCAGGCTTACCATACCAACCAGATTTACGATTCCATCCGGGATTATCTCATGGAGGACTACGCCATCTGGAATCGGTATAAATATCTTTATCATGTGAAGAAGTTCCAGGCTTACTTTTTCACTGTGGAGCACACAGCGTCCCAATACCGCCAGGAATACTTACAGCGGTTCAGCCGGGAATTCAAACGTGCGCAGGATCTTGGACAGCTGGATCTTGCCTTATTCTCCCCGGAGGAAAAAGATCGCCTGCTTTTTATTATGAAAGAGCCCAACCGTTTTTTCCGAACCTATTATCAGGATTCTGCAGGTAAACCAGGGATTCTGGGCAAATTGAAAGCCAAACTACGTGAACATATCTGCTTACGCAAACAGCATAAAATGTAAAATCTGCTACTCTGGTGAGTGCGCGCCTACAGCTACTGACGATATTTTTTACAGCAATAACTTTAACTATAAAAGGTGATAATTTTGGAAAATATAAAAGTTTCAGTCATTCTTCCTGTATATAAAACAGAACCTTACCTGAGGCAATGCCTGGACAGCATTGTGAACCAGACCTTAAAGGAAATCGAGATTATCTGTGTCAACGACAGTTCCCCGGACAATTCTCTTTCCATTCTGGAAGAGTATGCCGCCCGTGACTCCAGGATCCGAATCCTCACACAGCCAAATGGCGGTGCCGGGGCAGCCCGTAATAATGGAATGCACCATGCACATGGAAAATACCTCTCCATTGTGGATTCCGATGACTTTTTCGAACCGGCCATGCTGGAGGAGGCCTACAAAAAGGCGAAGGAAATTTCTGCTGACTTTGTAGTCTTTCGCTCCGATCAGTATTTTACGGAAACCGGGGAGTATAAGGAGCTTCCCTGGGCAATGCGTATCAAACACGTTCCACCCTACGAGCCTTTTTCCCACAGACAGCTGACCATGAACATTTTCCGTGTTTTCCAGGGATGGGTATGGGATAAGCTTTATCTGAAATCCTTCGTAGAAGAAAAAGGACTCCTTTTCCAGGAACAGCGCACCAGCAATGACATGTATTTCGGCTTTTGTGCAACTGCACTTGCCAAAAGGATTGCAGTGGTAGATCAGCTCTTCGTCCACTACCGCGTTGATGCCGCAGATTCCCTCTCCAAGACCCGGGAAAAATCCTGGCAGTGTTTTTACAATGCTCTGTGTGGAATTCGGGAAAAATTAAAAAAAGAAGGAATTTACCCTGAGCTGGAAAAGGATTTTATCAATTACACTTTGCGCTCCTGTATCTGGAATCTGGAAACCCTGGCAGAGCCCACCCACACCATGCTGGAGAAAAAGCTGATCCAGGAGTGGTTTGAGGATCTGGGGATCAAAGGAAAGGATGCTTCCTTTTTCCAGGATGCCAAGGATTATGGAAAATATCTGGAAGTTATCAAAAAATATCCAGATTATCAGAAATAATTTCTATAAAAAAGCTGCGTGTCACCTGAATTTAAGATGACACACAGCTTTTTTATTTTTCACAAATCAATCTTCAGAAGAATTATTTCTTCTCCATCTCTATTTGGGGGTTTATCATTTCCGCAATGTCCTGTTCGCTTACTTCAAGAATATCTGCAATCTCAGCAATAGACATTCCTTTTTTCTC
>CAKRRX010000030.1 GCA_934394595.1 uncultured Blautia sp.
AAGAAAATGGAGAAGAGCGGAGCAAAAGCATACCTGGTTAATACAGGATGGAATGGAACCGGAAAACGTATCTCCATTAAAGATACCCGTGGTATCATTGATGCAATCCTCAGCGGTGCTATTTTAACAGCTCCGACCAAGAAGATTCCATTCTTCAACTTTGAGGTTCCTACAGAGCTTACAGGCGTTGATACAGGTATCCTTGATCCTCGTGACACATATGCTGATGCTTCTGAGTGGGAAGTAAAAGCAAAAGATCTTGCAGATCGTTTTGTTAAGAACTTCAAGAAATATGAGGGAAATGCAGCTGGTAAAGCACTTGTTGCAGCTGGTCCTCAGGCATAATCATATCAGATTATTTATGGGTCTGCCGTATTTACGGCAGGCCCCTTTTTACGTAATTGGAAAATACTCTTCCATTATATAAAAAGTCCTGTCTTTTCTATGCCGTAAAAGTGCTTTCCTGTCGATGAAAAGAACTTTACAAATTGGAATTTTTATCATATACTATCCCTACAGCAACTCAAAGGGAAGTGTTTCTGCTTCCATCTTTTTATTATTCTTTACAGGCTGTATGCAATGCACAGCATCGCCTGCACTTATCTGGGCGGCTCGCCCCTTTTGTTTCATGCGGAGATTTTTTTAGAAAGGAATTGAATATGGGTAAAGAGTATGAGGTATTTGTAGAAAATTTGCGGCAGATACTCCTGGAACGTCTTGGCCTTTCAGAGGGACAGATCTTTTTCAGAGAAAAGAATGAGGGTAACATTACGCCAAGGAAAGATCGTTTGTTTGTGGAATGTGGGGCCTCTAAGGCTGGAAAAGAGATCTGTGGGATCCATACGGAGGAATTATTTGAAAGCTTTGAACACGGTGTTTCCATGGAGAAAATTGCAGATACAGTGGAAAGAGAGATAAACAAGCTGAAGAATGCCGGCTTTTTTAATAAGACCAAAGATCTGGATAATTACGAAAAGATAAAGGGAGATCTTTTTATCCGATTGCTGAACAGAAAGCAGCATCAGAGAGAACTGTCCAGGGCAGTATATCGGGTGATAGGAGATATGGCTATGGTGCTGTATATGCAGGTTGGAGAATTGGATGGCTGTATCAATAGTATGAAAATCCGCAAAGAGTGTCTGGAAGAATGGGAACTGGATGAGAATACTGTGTTTGAGGCCGCTCTTCGGAACACTTCCCTGTTGTCACCTCCGAGGATCTTTATGTGGGAAAAATTGTTCTATAATCCGGATTATGATGGGGAAAGCTTTATGGCGCCTGATCATGAAATGGTGATGGAAAAGAACAGTATCGGAATCTGCCTGAGTACTGCAAGACGGACAAATGGTGCCATTGCCATATTTCTTCCGGGTGTGGCCCGAAGGCTGGCGGAATTGTTGGAAGGAGATTTTTTTATCGTGTTTACAAGTATTCATGAGGTGATGATCCACAGCGTGGAACGCGTCTATCCGGAGGATCTGGAGAATGTTTTGCGACAGACGTTACAGGTGGCCACCCCAAAAGAGGATTATCTCACAAGTAAAATATACCGGTATTCCAAGGAAACAGGTGATTTTATGATGTTTAAAGGCAGTATAACGCAGATCCGGGATATTCCTCAATGAAAATGGACTGTGAAAGATACTTATATGAGAAAACAAAGAAACTGCGCAAGAAAAGGCTGATGGAAAAATAAAAAGCTGCCGGATTTTGAAAATCCGGCAGCAAACTCTTTTAAAATGATATGAATGAGAGATTCCTCAACTGCATATTTTATCCTAGAATTGCGGAATCATTGGAAAACTCTTCCCCACTGGCTTCTTCAAATTTATCCAGGAGCTGTTTGACGGTGAGGTTTTTCTTTTCCTCTCCCTGGATATCCAGGACAATCCGTCCATTCATCATCATGATCAAACGATTACCATGGGCAATAGCGTCCTTCATATTGTGAGTGATCATCAGGGTTGTAAGATGATCACGGTTGACAATTCTGTCTGTAATATCCAGAACCTTTGCTGCTGTTTTGGGGTCAAGGGCTGCGGTATGTTCGTCCAGGAGAAGAAGCTTTGGCTTCTGTAAAGTAGCCATCAGAAGAGTCAGGGCCTGTCTCTGGCCACCGGAAAGGAGGCCTACTTTGGAGGTAAGGCGATCCTCAAGACCAAGATCCAGAATCTTCAAAAGCTCTTTATACTCGGTACGTTCAGCCGCTGTGATTCCGGATCGCAGAAGCCTTGGCTTTCCGCGGCGCTTCGCAAGTGCCAGATTTTCTTCGATTCCCATGGTGGCTGCTGTACCGGTCATAGGATCCTGGAATACTCGGCCAAGATATGCGGCTCTTTTGTACTCGGAAAGCTTTGTGACGTCTGTACCGTCAATAATGATCTGTCCCTCATCAACAGGCCATACGCCGGCTACTGCATTCAACATTGTAGATTTTCCGGCACCATTACCTCCGATTACGGTGACAAAATCGCCTTCATTGAGTTTCAGGGAAAGGCCGTTTAATGCAACCTTTTCATTAATCGTTCCGGGGTTAAAGGTTTTATATATGTTTTTGATCTCAAGCATTGTTCTTACCTCCGCGTTTTGCTGGTTTTGCAAAATATTTTCCCTTCCAGTAAGGTACTGCCAGGAATACTGCAACTACAAGTGCGGACAGCATTTTCAGAAGGTCTGTGTCGATACCCATCCAGATAACAGTTTGGAGTACCAGGTAGTAAAGAATGGAACCAAATGCTACAGAAAGAAGACGAAGTGCAAAATTACGGAAAATACGACTGAAAATTGCTTCTCCGATAATAACTGCAGCAAGTCCGATTACGATGGCTCCACGGCCCATATTTACATCTGCAAAGCCCTGATACTGAGCGAGAAGGGCACTGGAAAGAGCTACTAATCCATTGGAAATCATCAGTCCGAGAACCTTGCAAAAATCAGTGTTAATACCCTGAGCACGGGACATATTGGGGTTGCACCCTGTGGCACGTAATGAACAGCCAAGTTCTGTTCCGAAGAACCAGTACAGGATTGCGATGATAACAATGATAAACAGGGCAACAATGAGAATGGTGTTCTGGGTGATTGGCACATTTTTGATACGGCGCAGGGAAACCAGAATCGGATACTTGTCAACATTGATGGCTTGATTTGCTTTTCCCATGATCTTCAGATTGATGGAATACAGGGAAAGCTGTGTGAGAATTCCGGCCAGGATAGCCGGGATGCCCATGAAAGTATGAAAGATACCGGTTACAAGTCCGGCCAGCATACCAGCCAGGGTTGCCACCAGAAGAGAAATCCATACGTTGTGGCCGCTGGTCATCATCATAACACAGACAGCACCTCCGGTACACATGGTACCATCTACAGTCAGATCGGCAATGTCCAGGACACGGAATGTAAGGTATACACCGATTGCCATAATTCCCCAGATCAGTCCCTGGGCAGCAGCACCTGGAAGTGCCATTACTAAATTCATGATTTGCATGTCTTTTTCCTCCTGCATGCGAAAGTTGTTTTTAATAATAGGGTAAAAAAGCTGTCAGCTCTGAAGAATCTTATTAATGTGTATATTTATGCATGAAATATGTTTATAAATACATTTTCCTCAGAGACGACACAAACAGCGAGAGAGGAAACCCTTCCCGCTGTCTGTGTTTTATGCTGTAATAACAGCTAAATGTCAAAATAAAATGTCAGAACGATATGAAAATTTATTATTCTGCATCAGTATCAATTGCAACATAGTCATCCGGAATTTCGATTCCCAGTTCTTCACAGATGTCTGCATTGTATTCTTTTGTATACTGTGGTGCATATTCGATTGGCATTGTAGAGATGTCTTCGCCATCTTTCAGGATTTTCACTGCCATTTCACCGGTAGCTTTTCCAAGATCATAGTAGTTAATGGAAAGAGTAGCCACACCGCATCCGGCACAGATTCCCTCTTCGCCTGCGATTACCGGAACTTTTTCCGGAAGGCAGACACTGCTGATCAGCTCGGTATTGGATGCTACTGTATTATCTGTAGGAACGTAGATCACATCGCTTTCAGAAGCTGCTGTTGTGACAACGGAAGAAAGATCGTTGGAATCTGAAAATGCGTAATATTCACAGGTATATCCCATATCTTCCAGTGCTGCCTTAACAGTGTCAACCTGATACTGAGAGTTTGGCTCAGCGGAGCAGTAGAGAAGTCCTACATTTTTTGCATCCGGGAAAAGCTCATTGAGCATTGCTGCCTGCTGATCAAGAGGAGCAAGGTCAGAAGTACCGGAAATATTTCCACCAACAGTACCGTCAAAATCGGTAAGATCAAGAGCTACGCCATACTCGGTAACAGCGGTGCCAAGGATCGGGATCTCGCTTGTTCCTGCAGCAGCTGCCTGAAGAGATGCAGTAGCATTTGCAAGGATGAGGTCTACATTGCTGGACACGAAGTTGTTGATGATGGTACTACAGGTTGCGGAATCGCCCTGTGCGTTCTGCTCGTCGAATGTAACATTTTCTTCTCCGAGACCTTCTTTTACAGCATCCTCAAAGCCCTGGGTAGCTGCATCAAGTGCCACATGCTGAACCAGCTGGCAAATACCGATATTGTATGTCTTCTGATCCTCAGCGTGTACAGTAACAGTACCGGCAAGACCAGCTACCATAGCGCCGGTGAGAATTACGGATAAAACTTTTCTTTTCATATGAAATCCTCCTCAAAGTATTTTCGTAGTTTAAAGTATTGCCTGCACAAAATAATACCGCTTTAAAGCGTAAAAGTCAAGCGGTTTTGAGAGCTTTTTCACAGGAAGAGTGGAAAAGTCATAAAGCTTTTATGCGAAAACTATAAGCTTCCAGCTTCTGTGGCCTTTCCTGCCTTTTTACATATTCTAATAGAAGAATGAAAAAGAAAGGATATTTTTAATCATGGCGACTTCTATTATGATCGATGCCGGGCATGGTGGGACGGATCCGGGAGCTGTATATAAAGGACGAAGAGAAAAGGATGACAATCTTTCTATTGCCATGGCTGTGGGGGAAATTCTGAAGGAAGATGGAATCAATGTATTATATACCAGGAAAGAGGATGAATATCTCTCGCCATTTGAAAGAGCAAGACTGGCAAATGAGGCGAAGGTGGATTATTTCATTTCTTTTCACAGGAACAGCAGCCCCGAGGTAAATCAGTACAAGGGTGTGGAAGTTCTGGTTTATGATAAAAGCGGCATAAAATATGAGATGGCCCGGAATATTGTGGGGGCTTTGGGCGAGCTTGGATTCCGGGAAATCGGGGTTCAGGCAAGGCCAGGATTGGTAGTCCTTCGAAAAACAAAAATGCCAGCCCTTCTGATAGAAACCGGTTTTATCAATTCCGATGAAGACAATAAGCTCTATGATGAAAAGCAGAAAGAAATTGCCCAGGCTATTGCCGGTGCCATTTTGGGAACTCTTGATGATCAAAAAGGAGAAGTGCCTTTGTATTATCGGGTACAGACTGGTGTTTTTCGGAAAAGAGAAAATGCCGACAGGATGCTTTACCAGTTGCAGGATCAGGGATATCCGGCGTATATCCTTCTGGATGGAGAATTTTATAAGGTGCAGGTGGGAGCATTTTTGCAGCTGGATAATGCCATTACGATGGAACAGCGACTGCGGGATGACGGGTACAGCACTCTGATTGTTACAAAATGAGTCTGGATGTAAAACCCAAACTGTAATGCTGCCCTACAGTGGAAAAAACAAAATAAAACTGTTATAATGCAAAAAAGGATTTTGTGGTCTGATTACAGGGCATTGGGAAAACAGAAGAAAAGAGGATAACCATGGATTACGCTGAGTTTATGAAGAATGCGGAAAATTTTATATTTGCAGAAGGAAAACCGGAAAAGGCAGATATTATTTTTGTGCCTGGAAATGGTTTCCCGGAAATGGCAGAAAATGCAGCAAAATTATACAAACAGGGATATGCGCCCTATATTTTGCCAAGTGGAAGATACAGTGTTACAGTTGGAAAATTTGCAGGAGTGCAGACAAAAAAAGAGCTTTATGATGGCGATTATGAGACTGAATGGGAATTCCTAAAAAGTGTTCTTATGAAAAATGGTGTTCCTAAGGAGGCAATTCTGCGAGAAGACCAGTCCACTTTTACCTATGAAAATGCCATCTATTCCAGAATGGTGACAGACAATATGGGGCTGAATGTGAAGAAAGCGATTTTGTGCTGCAAGACGTATCATGCACGAAGATCTCTTATGTATTACCAGATTTTGTATCCGGAAGCTGAAATTATAGTCTGCCCTTCCTGTCCCGATGGAATCACCAGAGAGAACTGGCGGGAAACGGAAGCAGGAGTGGAAGCTGTTACCGGAGAACTCAACCGGATCATCCGACAGTTTTGTCTGATGCTGGGAGATCGTGGGTGAGCACTTACGACTATGGAAAAATAAAAAGACTGCCGTACAAATTGCAGATTGGTTCCTGTTAAAAATGAACGATCTGAAATAGAATGTACGGCAGTTTTTTATTTGGAAAAATTTTTCTCGATGTTTCGCTTATTTAATCGGTGTGGATGCTAAACGGCTTCAATTATCATCTTCCGGCGCTTTTTCCACATTTTTTGGAAGCCAGATGTGTACAAGCTCAATTCTGTTTTTGTCCAGCTCATCCACTACAAGGCGCATACCATTTTCCAGGGTTACAGATTCGCCCTCCTTGGGGAGACAATCCAGCTGCTCAATGATATATCCACCAATGGAATCATAGTCTTCTGATTCCAGCTTGGTTCCAAGAGCTTCGTTGATATCATTTAATTTGGCAGAACCCAGAACCTCATATTCACGGTTTTGCTGGATTTCGCGGATAGGCTCTTCTTCATCCTCGTCATACTCATCTCGGATCTCGCCTACAATTTCCTCAAGAAGATCTTCCAATGTGACAAGTCCTGCAGTAGAACCGTATTCATCCAACACGATAGCCAGGTTTACGGATGCTTTTCGCATCTCCATCATCAGGTCCGTAGTGCGTTTATATTCGTAGGTGAAATAAGGCTCGCGGAGAATCTTTCGAATAGAAAATTCTTCATTCTCTGGATAAAGGAGTAGATCCTTGACATTGATGATACCAATCACATTATCGGTATTGTCTTCGAAAACAGGGAAGCGGGTATGCATATCCTCCTTGAAAATGTCCATAAGTTCTTTGTAAGTGGATTCCACATCAATAAATGTCATATCAATTCTGGGAATCATCACATCCTTTGCAGAGGAATCCCCGAAATCAAAAACATTGTAGATCATCTGCTTTTCTTCACGTTCGATAACACCGTTTTCCTGACTGGCATTTACCATGGAACGAAGTTCATGCTCCGTGATCGTTCCCTGTCTGGCATTGGGATCAATGCGAAGGACAAAAAGAATTCCACCTGCCAGCTTTCCGACAATAAAAATGACAGGTGTGAGAATGGTCATCAGCCAGTAGACCGGTCTTGCATAAGCAAGGGCCAGCCGGTCTGCTTGAAGGGTCGCAATGGTTTTTGGCGTGATCTCACCAAAAAGAAGTACAAGCAAAGTCATCACACCGGTAGCCACACCGATATACATATTTCCCAAAACCTTGATAGTGAAGGTTGTGGCAAGGGAGGATGCCGCAATATTTACGATATTGTTACCAATTAAAATAGTACTGAGCATTTTTCCAGAATTGGAAATGACCTTTTCCAGTATGATGGCACGCTTATTCCCCTGTTCAGCAAGGGAACGGATATGGATGCGGTTTGCTGCCGTCATGGAAGTTTCAGCAGAAGAAAAAAAAGCAGACAATAGTATCAGAAATACGATGGTGATCGCCTGTATAGGGACACTTGAATCCAAATTTTATTCACTCCTTTGTTTGATATAAAATAGTTTGTCTAGAAGCAGGATTTTATTGTATAAAAACAAATCCGCCAGCTTCCATATTAAGAAATAATATACATGATTCAAGCAGAAAATGCAAGAAAAAAGCATACGGAAAAAAGACTTGAAAAAATAGAAATTAGGGGTGTCGAAAAAGGGAGAACTGTGTTATAATTCGCCTTGATAAAATATAAAATAAAATATTACAAAATATTTACAAAATGATAAAGATTTGATATAGTAGTTTTATGGTGTCAGGGTAAAGGAGTGAAAGGCAGTACATACTTGCCAGAAAAGCCTTTTCTGAACATCTTTTTGAACATCTTTTATGCCCGTCAGACGGGATTTGAGAAAAAATAAAATACAAGGGCGAAGATAAGTTCCCTTATTCTATAAAGCTAAAGCAGATACAGGCAGAAATGGAAGCCTGTTATTACAGCAGATGAATTGATTGTATAATAGAGGTGCCAGGATGAAAAGAAAAAAGAACATTATTTACAGAAAAAGTATATCTTTACTTGCTGCAGCTGCAATGACTGCAGTGCTGATGACCGGACAGATCTGTCCCGTTACAGCAGCAGGACAGAATATAGAATCCAGTATTAAGACATCCAGTATTATTCCGGATAATGTGACCATTGATGAGCCGGTGGCTCTTTCTGAGATTGAATTGCCGAAAAGCGATTACGGAACTCTTTCATGGGCAGATGATACCTATGTGCCAACAAAGAGAGTACAGTCCTGCAAGGTTGTATTTAAGCCAGCAAGTGATGTTGATCTTTCTTACTTACCTGGCTGGGATTCCGAAGAAAAAGTGGTAAAAGGAAAAATTACAGTAGTAGTTACCAGTCTGGAAGGAGAAGAGACATCGGAAAATGATGAGGAATCCACAGAAGATAGTTCCTCACCAGAAGAACCGGCACAGGACAGCGAGAAAGATACGGTGCCGGACAGCGCAGATGATGAAAATGGGAATACGGATACTTCTGCAGATAGTACAGGCGATTTGACCATTCAAAATCCTACAGACAGCGACAAAAAGGAAGAAAATTCTGATAGCAGCAGTGAGGACAGCTCCGCTTCAGAAGATACAGAAGCTGTTGGAAGTACGGTAGAGAATTCTGAAACTACTGGGGAGAATTCGGATGGAACTGTTCAGGCAGACCTCCTTGATTCTGCTGGCGCAGAAAATACAGATTCAGGAGAGACTTCCGGACCAGAGGAAAGTCTCACTGAAGAAATCCTCACAAAAGATAATGGTGAAAGTACAGAAGCGGGGGCTTCTGATGCAGAAGATCAGGCATCGGCATCTGGGGAATCCCAAGCTGCTTTGGAAGAAACTGTCACAGAAGAGCACGAGAACACAGAACTGACAGATAAGATCAATGAGTCTCTTACAGATATTATGCCAGGAGCTACTGTCTTTGATGAAAAAGAAGAAGCGCCTTCTGAAGAACAAGAGAAGAATATTTTTGATAATCCACTGGATTTTACAGTCACAGATACACGTCCAAATGTGGCAGCAGAGGATCTGACAGAAGAAGAGCAGGCAGCTATTGCAGTGGAGAACCATTCCTGTGAGGGAATTTCAGTTTCCGGTATTGAATTGCCATGGTATGTACAGTTCCAGGTGTCAAGCGGTGAAAATTACGAGTTTAAAAATGAAGACAAAGCAACTATTTTCCAGTCCTATGAATTCAAATTATGGGATTTGAAGAATGATACAGAGTATGAGATTCCAGATGGACAGTACATAAGTGTGACAATTCCGGTAAAAGAGGGATACAGCTATTCCATTGAGCATCTTCTGGATAATGGTGCCACAGAGACTATTGTGCCAAGTGTCAATGGTAGTACGATGATATTTAGCACCCATTCTTTCAGCCCCTTTGGAATTGCCGGATTCAGGCCGATTGTAGGAGAAGAGATTGCGGATAATGCCTACGGTGCTACAGTAACTCCCACACCGACACCTACCATTACAGTAAGTGGAACGCCGACTCCATCGCCGGCAGTGACAGGGGTAGCTGGAAATAAAGAAAATGGAAGCGCTGGAAATTCTGGCAGCAGTGCTGCCGAAAGTGCAGGTAATGCTTCAGGAAGTGCAGGAAATAGTGGTTCTGGAAGTACTGCCGGAGGTGGTGATACCGGAACTGTAGGAAGTTCTGGAAGCGGCAGTACCGCTTCAGGGACCGATATCTCTGGAAGTGGCACTGTTGGAAGCAATTCTTCTGGAAGCAATACTTCCGGAAGCAGCACAACTTCCGGCTTGGGCACTGATAACTCTGGAAGCAGTACAGCAGCTGGCGAGAATCAGTCCGGTACAGCATCAACACAGGGAAATAGTGGACAGAATCAGACGTCAAACGCTGTTAAAACTGGCGACAATACTGTGATCCTTCCATTTGTGATACTGGTATTTGCAGCGGTGATCGTGATTATAGTGGTACTTCTTGTGCGTAAAAAGAAAAATAAATAAACAGATAGAAAGCATACATAAAATGGCTCTTCCATATATTTGAATATGGGAGGGCTGTTTTTTATGAAAATAAAGGCAATCTTAAAATCTTTACTTTTTTCCTATGCAGTAACCGGCGCTTTTTTACTGCTGCTGGCATTTTTACTGTTTCAGTTTGACCTGGGGGAAAAACCGGTGGCAGCAGGAATCCTGGCCGTGTACGTGCTATCTTGTCTGCTGGGAGGATTTATGGCAGGAAAGATTATGCGAAAGGACAGGTATCTATGGGGAATGCTCACAGGTCTTTTTTATTATCTTCTGCTTATTGCCGTATCCTTTGCGGTGAAAGGAAAGTGGGATATGAGTCTGATTCATGCAGTGACCACATTCTTTCTCTGCCTGGGAGGCGGGACTCTGGGCGGAATGTTATCCTGAAAAGCTGCCAGGAATGTAAGGAGCTGTAACATTCATGTCGCTGTAAATAAAGAAAACCGCAATACTCACCGCAGCAGTGCAAAGGTAACGAAAAAAGTGCTTTAAAAATAAAAAAAAATATGATATACTAGGCAAAGATTAATATACATAAGGAGGCTATATCATGCAGCATGTAAAAACATTAAATACAAAGAATCTGCAGAACACTGTAAAGAAAGGCGGATGTGGCGAGTGCCAGACATCATGTCAGTCCGCATGCAAGACATCCTGTACAGTAGGAAACCAGAGCTGCGAAAATAAATAATGGAATGTCGCTGACCGGCGGATTCCTTCGCAACTGGAAAATGTAAGCAGCGGTGTAAAAACCGCTGCTTATTCATGCAATAGGAAAAATGAAAGGATATAATAACATGAGTCTGATTCACCGTTATCAGAACAATGGCTATAACATTGTGCTGGACATCAACAGCGGATGTATCCATGTTGTGGACAAGGTGACCTATGAAGTACTTCCCTATATGGAAGAGGGCCTTGACCAAGATGCCATTGTAGGAAAACTGGGAGATCAGTTTTCAGAAGAAGATATCAGGACATCAGTGGCAGAATGTGAGAAGCTGAAAGCCGATGGTATGCTTTTTACCAGGGATGTATATGAAAATGCCATTGATGCATTTACCAAGAACCGTCAGACAGTGGTGAAAGCTCTCTGCCTGCACATTGCACATGACTGTAATCTTGCCTGTCGCTATTGCTTTGCAGAAGAAGGAGAGTACCACGGACGAAGGGCCCTCATGTCTTTTGAGGTAGGCAGGAAAGCACTGGATTTTCTGATCGCTAATTCAGGTTCCAGACATAATCTGGAAGTGGATTTCTTTGGCGGAGAGCCGCTTATGAACTGGCAGGTTGTAAAAGACCTGGTGGCATATGGCCGTGAGCAGGAGAAGATCCACAATAAGAAATTCCGTTTTACTCTTACTACCAACGGCGTTCTGCTGAATGATGAAGTAATGGAATTCTGTAATAAGGAAATGGGAAATGTGGTCCTCAGTATTGATGGCCGTAAGGAAGTACATGATTTTATGCGTCCCTTCCGTAAAGGAGCCGGAAGCTACGATCTGATCCTTCCGAAGTTCCAGAAATTTGCAGAGTCCCGCAATCAGGACAAGTATTATGTAAGAGGAACCTTTACTCATCATAATCTTGACTTCTCCCAGGATGTTCTTCATCTTGCGGATCTTGGATTTAAGCAGATTTCTGTGGAGCCTGTAGTGGCAGATCCATCTGAGGAGTACGCACTTCGGGAGGAAGACCTGCCGAAGATTATGGAAGAATACGATCTTCTTGCGAAAGAGATGATAAAACGCGAGAAAGAAGGCAAAGGCTTTAATTTCTTCCATTTCATGATCGACCTTACCGGTGGTCCCTGCGTATACAAGAGACTCTCCGGATGCGGAAGCGGCACAGAATATCTTGCCGTAACTCCGTGGGGGGATTTTTACCCATGCCACCAGTTTGTTGGGGAAGAAGAATATCTGATGGGAAATGTGGATGAAGGGATTACGAGACCTGACATCCAGAAGGAATTCGGATGCTGCAATGTTTATACCAAGCCAGCCTGCAAGGATTGCTTTGCAAGATTCTACTGCAGTGGCGGATGCGCAGCAAACGGATATCATGCCCATAAGGATATCAGAAGCAATTATGAAATCGGATGCGAGCTCCAGAGGAAGCGTGTGGAGTGCGCCATCATGATAAAAGCCGCACTGGCAGAAGACTGATAGCACTTCGCCAGCTGCGAAGATTTCTGTCAGCCCTGCTTTTGCGCAAAACCAAAAAGAAGGGACAGAACAATGAAAAAATCAAGAGGAATCTTAGTCCTGATCCTGACTGCCATCGTTACCGTGTTCTTCTGCTACACGGCTTCTGTAGGTATTGGTCCTACAGGAACCGGTGCAGCAAAGCACATTAAGACCGGACTTGATCTGGCCGGTGGTGTCAGCATTACATATCAGGCAAAAGACAGCAACCCCAGCAGTGAAGACATGAGTGATACTGTGTACAAGCTGCAGAAACGTGTAGAGCAGTACAGCACAGAAGCACAGGTATACCAGGAAGGATCTGATCGTATCAACGTGGAAATTCCTGGTGTAACAGATGCCAATGCCATTCTGGAAGAACTTGGCCAGCCAGGTTCCCTTTGCTTTATCACACAGCAGGATGACGATGGAAATGTGAACTTCCAGGCTGATTCCAACAGTGAGACCGGATATTCCCTGGCAAGAAGCCTGGATGAAATCCGTGCAGCAGGTTCTGTAGTTCTGGAAGGTACAGATGTTGCAGATGCTACAGGTGGTGCGGTTCAGCAGCAGAATTCCAGCAGCAGAGAGTATGTGGTAGACCTGACTCTTACAGATGAAGGAAAGACAAAATTTGCTGAGGCAACCCAGAATAATGTTGGAAAACAGATTGCCATCATCTACGACAACGGCGTATTAAGTGCCCCAAGAGTAAATGAGGCCATCACAGGCGGTAAGGCACAGATCAGCGGTATGGAAAGCGTTGAGAGAGCCCAGGAGCTTGCTTCCTATATTCGTATCGGTTCCCTGAGCCTTGAACTTACAGAGCTTCGTTCCAGCGTTGTTGCCGCACAGCTTGGTGAGGAAGCAATTTCCACCAGTGTTCTTGCTGGTGCAATCGGTCTGATCATTGTCATTTTGTTCATGATCATTGCATACCGTGTACCTGGCGTGGTTGCAGGCTTATCCCTGATTTTCTACACAGCCACCATTCTGCTTACCTTAAACGCATTTGACATTACCCTTACGCTTCCGGGTATTGCAGGTATTATCCTTGGCATTGGTATGGCAGTCGATGCAAACGTTATTATTTATGCACGTATCCGAGAGGAAATCGGTGCAGGAGCTACAGTAAGGGCTTCCATCAAAGCCGGCTTCTCAAAAGCATTTTCCGCAATTTTTGATGGAAACATCACAACTCTGATTGCTGCATTTGTGTTGATGTGGCTGGGTACAGGTTCTGTTAAGGGATTTGCTTACACTCTGGCTCTTGGTATTGTGATTTCCATGTTTACTGCACTGGTATTTTCCAGACTGGTAATCAATGCATTATATGCAGTTGGTGTTCGCGACGAGAAATTCTATGGCAAGACAGAAGAGAAGAAAGTGATCAACTTTGTTGGAAAGAGAAAGTTCTGCTTTACCCTTTCCATTATCCTGATCCTTGCAGGACCGGTAACTATGCTGATCCATAATACTACAGGAGGAAAAGCCCTGAACTACAGCCTTGAGTTCTCAGGCGGAACTTCCACAAACGTTACCTTCAATGAAGATATGGATATTAAGACCATTGACTCTGAGGTTACACCTGTAGTAGAAGAGGTTACAGGTGATAAAAATGTACAGCCTACCAAGGTTGTGGGAACAAATCAGGTTATTATTAAGACACGTTCCCTGAATCTGGAAGAACGTCAGGCTCTGAATGATGCCTTGGTTGACAAGTTCGGCGTAGATGAATCCCTGATTCAGGCAGAGAGCATTTCTTCCACTGTCAGCAGTGAGATGAGAAGAGATGCAGTAGTTGCAGTTTTTGTCGCTACTATTTTCATGCTTCTGTACATCTGGTTCCGCTTTAAGGATATCCGTTTTGCAGGCAGTGCAGTACTTGCACTTCTCCACGACGTGCTGGTTGTCCTTACATTCTATGCAATTTCCAGGATTTCTGTTGGAAATACCTTTATCGCTTGTATGCTGACCATTGTTGGTTATTCCATCAACGCTACCATCGTCATCTTTGACCGTATCCGTGAGAATCTGCATGGAAGCAAGCGTCTGGATGAGATCGAGGAAGTAGTTAACAGGAGTATCACACAGACACTTACCAGAAGTATTTATACTTCCCTCACAACCTTTATCATGGTAGCAGTCCTTTATGTCATGGGTGTATCTTCTATCCGTGAGTTTGCTGCTCCGTTGATGGTTGGTATTATCTGTGGTGCTTATTCTTCTGTATGCATTACTGGATCCCTCTGGCTGGTAATGAAGAGAAAACTCGTGGGCAGACAGGAAGCTGTAAAAGCAACAGCAGCTGCAGCTCCGGTTAAAAAGGCTTCTGCATCTGTTGCGAAGACACAGGCGACTTCTGCAGCAAATAGCAACAATGCTCAGCCCAAGAAGAAAAACCGTAAGAGAGTGCAGGAGCGTCTTGCAGCACAGGAAGCTGCGAAGAATGCAGAAAGTGGTTCTTCTAAGGAAGAAAAATAAAAATGTAGACGGTTACGAACGTAAGTAACCGTAAACACAGACCGGGACAGGTGCTTATATGCATCTGTCCCGACTTGCATTTTGGGGACTTTGCGATTAAAATGGCAATAGAAAAAGCAGATAGATGAATAGGAGCAAACAATGGAAAGATGGGTAGTAACTGCAAAAAAGGCAGATTTTCAGGGAATTGGCCGGAAATATGGAATCGATCCCGTTATAGCCAGGATTATCCGAAACCGGGATATTACAGAGGAAAAGGACATAGCAGAATATTTAAACGGAAGTCTGAGAGACATTCCTTCCTGGAAACTGTTAAAGGATATTGATCGGGCAGCTGATCTGATTTCTGAAAAAATCAGCACCCATGCCAGAATCCGGATTATCGGAGATTATGATATAGATGGTGTAACCGCAACCTTTATCCTGCTAAAAGGCCTGAAGCGTCTGGGAGCTGATGTGGACACATACATTCCGGACAGGATCACAGATGGTTATGGAATCCATGAACATCTCATTCAGCAGGCAAAGAATGATGGCATAGAATTGATCGTGACCTGTGACAATGGAATTTCAGCAGCAAGGGAAGTTGCTCTTGCGAAAGAACTGGGGATGGATATCGTTGTAACTGATCATCATGAAATTCCTTTTGAGGATGCAGATGGGGAACGAAAATACATACTGCCCTCTGCAGATGCTATCGTAAATCCAAAGCAGCCGGGCTGTAGATATCCCAATAAGAATATCTGTGGTGCAGTGGTTGCCATGAAGGTAGTCTACGCACTATATGAAAAGCACGGGCTTCCAGAAAAGGAAAAAGAAGCTTTCCTGGAACCGGCGGCCATTGCAACAGTGGGGGATATCATGGATCTTCAGGGAGAGAATCGAATTCTGGTAAAAGAAGGTCTTGAAAGACTTCCCCATACTACAAACAAAGGTCTGAAAGCATTGATAAGTGCCATTGGACTGGACGGACAGAAAATCAGTTCTTATGATATCGGATTTCGCCTGGGCCCCTGCATCAATGCAAGTGGAAGACTGGATACAGCAATGCGTTCCCTGGCCCTTTTGCAGGCAGAAGATGAGGATGAGGCTGCACGTCTGGCAGGAGATCTGAAAGCTTTAAATGACAGCAGAAAAGCGCTGACAGAAACCGGAACCAAAAGTGCTTATGAGATGATAGAAGGCAGTTCTTTGAAAGACGACAGAGTGCTGGTGGTTTTTTTGCCGGAATGCCATGAGAGTCTTGCCGGAATTATCGCTGGGCGTGTAAGGGAAAAATATCACAGACCGGCCTTCGTTCTCACAAGAGGCGAACAGATGGTGAAAGGAAGCGGCAGATCCATTGAGGCTTACTCTATGTATGAGGAACTGACAAAGTGTAAGGGCCTTCTGGAAGCCTATGGAGGTCATCCCATGGCTGCCGGATTCTCCCTGAAAGAAGAAAATGTGGAGCAGTTTCGCAGACAGCTCAATGAGAATTGCAGCCTTACAGAGGAAGATATGATACCAAAGATCGTCATTGATGTGCCGATGCCAATTTCTTATGTGAATGAAAATCTTGTTCATCAGCTTTCGGTCCTGGAACCCTTTGGCAAGGGAAACAGCAAACCCGTTTTTGCGCAGAAAAACCTCAAGGTTTTAAAAATGGGAATATATGGAAAGAATCAGAATACAGTGAAGCTACAGCTGATGGATCCGACTGGAACTGTGATGGAGGGGATATACTGGGGAGAAGCTTTGGAGTTTGCATCGTTTATAAAAGAACATGAAACGATCTCTATAACCTATTATCCCAAAATCAATTCCTATATGGGAAAAGAGACTTTGCAAATTGTCATACAAAACTACTGTGCATAGTCAAATAATCATGTAAAACCACGAAAAATGCAGTATTTACGGGGAGTATGTCGGTTTTACATTGATTCTGCCCATAAAAAGTGCTATACTAAAAAATAATTATGATTTCAGGTTAGCTGCTGCTTTGCCTAAAAAAGGACATATGGCTCATTTACGGCTGACGTCCAGAAAATTCATAGAACATTATCTGAGGAGGCTATTATGAAGAAATTAGAGGAATATGTAAGAAGTATACCGGATTTTCCGGAACCGGGTATTATTTTCAGGGATGTCACCAGCATTCTCCAGGATGCTGACGGTCTGAAGCTTGCCATTGATTCCATGCAGGACTGTCTGAAGGATGTGGATGTGGATGTGATCGTAGGAGCTGAATCCCGTGGATTTATTTTCGGAATGCCTATCGCATATAATCTTCACAAGCCATTTGTTCCGGTTCGTAAGAAAGGCAAGCTTCCTTGTGAGACCATTTCCGCAAGCTATGATCTGGAATATGGAAAAGCAGAAATTGAGATCCATAAAGATGCCATCAAGCCAGGACAGAAGGTTGTGATCGTTGACGATCTGATCGCTACAGGCGGAACCGTAGAGGCTGCTGTGAAGCTGGTTGAGCAGCTGGGGGGCAAGGTTGTGAAGATCCTTTTCCTCATGGAACTTGCAGGTCTGGAAGGCCGCAAAAAACTGGAAGGCTATGATGTGGCCTCTGTGATTTGTTACGAGGGTAAATAATTTCTTTGAAACAGGCAGGTGTAGAGTATGGCTGAGATAATTACAGATAAGGGTGCGATGCCTGAAGTTTCCAGGGAGGAGCAGGAGAAGCTGGAGTCTGTGAAGAAAGCAGATGCAGCTGTGAAATCCATGCATGACTTCACAAGCCCCGAGGTATTATATAATGAGCTGATTACCAGTATAAGGAAATATCATCCTTCCACAGATATCACGTTGATCCAGAAGGCATATGAGACAGCAAGAGAAGCTCACAAGGATCAGAAGCGTAAATCCGGAGAACCATATATCATTCATCCCTTATGTGTCGCAATTATCCTGGCAGATCTGGAACTTGACAAGGAGACCATTGTTGCTGGTCTGCTTCACGATGCGGTAGAAGATACCTGGATGACCTGTGAGGAAATTGAGAAAGAATTTGGTCCGGAGGTTGCCCTTCTGGTAGATGGTGTGACCAAGATCGGTCAGTTGTCCTATTCTAAGGACAAAGTAGAAATGCAGGCAGAAAGCCTGAGAAAGATGTTTCTTGCTATGGCAAAGGACATCCGTGTAATTCTGATCAAACTGGCTGACCGTCTTCATAATATGCGTACCCTTCAGTATATGACTCCCGCCAAGCAGAAAGAAAAGGCAAGGGAGACCATGGATATTTATGCTCCTATTGCACAGCGTCTTGGTATTTCCAAGATCAAAGTGGAACTGGATGACCTTTCCCTGAAATATCTGAAGCCGGATGTATATTATGATCTGGTGGAAAAGGTAGCCCTCCGCAAAAGCGTCCGGGAGGAATTTGTAGGAAATATTGTAAAGACCGTAAAACAGCATATGGTAGAGGCCAATATCAAAGCCCAGGTAGATGGCCGTGTGAAGCATTTCTTCAGTATTTACAAGAAGATGGTCAATCAGAATAAGACTATTGATCAGATTTATGACCTGTTTGCAGTAAGGATCCTGGTGGATACTGTGAAGGACTGTTATGCAGCACTTGGTGTGATCCATGAGATGTACAAGCCCATTCCAGGCAGATTTAAAGATTACATTGCCATGCCAAAGCCCAATATGTATCAGTCTTTGCACACCACACTGATCGGACCTAACGGACAGCCTTTTGAAATACAGATCCGTACCTTTGAGATGCATAAGACTGCAGAGTATGGTATCGCAGCCCACTGGAAATATAAAGAGGCATCAGATGGCAAGACTTCCAGCGGCAACCGTGAGGAAGAGAAGCTGAACTGGCTCCGTCAGATCCTGGAGTGGCAAAGAGATATGTCTGATAACAAAGAGTTCATGAGTCTTCTTAAAAATGACCTGGATCTTTTTGCAGACAGTGTATATTGCTTTACCCCTCAGGGAGATGTAAAGACCCTTCCAAATGGCTCCACACCCATTGATTTTGCATACAGCGTCCACAGTGCAGTGGGAAATAAAATGGTAGGAGCCCGTGTCAATGGAAAGCTGGTTCCCATTGAATATAAGATTCAGAATGGTGACCGTATTGAGATCATCACTTCCCAGAATTCTCAGGGACCAAGCCGGGACTGGCTGAAGGTGGTAAAGAGTACTCAGGCGAAGAATAAGATCAATCAGTGGTTTAAAAAGGAACTGAAAGAGGATAATATCCTCAAGGGCAAAGAAATGCTCATTCAGTATTCCAAGAGTAAAGGTTTTAAATTTGCCAATTATACCAAGCCTCAGTATCTGGATGCTGTTTTACGCAAATATGGCTTCCGTGACTGGGATTCTGTACTTGCAGCCATTGGACATGGCGGCCTGAAAGAAGGTCAGGTATTCAACAAGCTTGTGGAGGCTTACGATAAAGAGAATAAGAAGAATCTTACCGATGAGCAGATTCTGGAAGCTGCTTCGGAAAGTCAGGACAAGAAGCATCATATAAAGAGCAAGAGCGGCATTGTGGTACGTGGTATGCATGATGTTGCAGTTCGTTTCTCAAAATGCTGCAACCCTATCCCGGGAGATGAGATCGTGGGCTATGTGACAAGAGGCCGTGGAGTTACCATTCACAGAACAGACTGTGTAAATGTAATGAACATGTCTGAGTTGGACAGAAGCCGTCTTCTGGAGGCTGAATGGCAGCAGCCTGAGACAAAGCAGGATGAGCATTATATGGCAGAGATCAATGTCTATGCCAACAACCGTACCGGACTTCTGGTGGATATCTCCAAGATCTTTACTGAACGTAAGATTGATATCCGCAACATCAACTGTCGTACCAACAAGCAGGAAAAAGCTACGATTTCCGTAAGCTTTAATGTAAGCTGTAAGGAAGAACTGAATTCTCTCATCGAAAAGATCCGTCAGCTGGAAAGCGTAATGGATGTGGAGAGAACCACTGGCTGACACAGAAAGCTTTAAATGAAACTACAAGATGGCTTATCTGCTATTTCTTTGAATAGAGTGAGCAGTAATTATCAGCCGTCGTGAAAGGATAAAATATGGGAAAACTTGAATTACAGCAGATGGTTCTTGGCCCTGTATACACTAATTGCTACTTTGTAAAAAATAAAGAGACGAAAGAACTGCTGATCATTGATCCTGCTGATTCTCCCAAGCGGATTTTCCAGAAAGTGGAGGATATGGGAGCAAAGCCAGTGGGAATTCTTCTGACACATGGTCATTTTGACCATATTATGGCAGTGAAAGAAGTGAAGGAAGAATACCAGATTCCGGTCTATGCCTGTTCCCATGAAAAGCTGATGTTGAAGGAGCCTTCTGTGAATATGACAGACCGTATGAGAAAGCCCTGTTCCATCTGTCCGGACATTTTGCTGGAGGATCTGGAAGTGTTTGAGGCAGCCGGTTTTTCTATACAGATGCTCCATACACCAGGACATACCAAGGGGAGCTGTTGTTATTACATTCAGGAAGAGGGTGTGCTTTTTTCCGGGGATACCCTGTTCTGCGGCTCTGTGGGAAGAACGGATTTTCCGGGAGGAAGTTCCAGAGAGATCAGGGAAAGCCTGCACAGGCTTCTGAATGCCCTGCCCGATGACACTGAGGTTTATCCAGGCCATGATATGTCAACAACAATCGGTTATGAAAAGAGGTACAATCCATTTGTGTAAAATAGGAATCCTGCTGCTTGACAGGGATTTCGAGCATGATGTATATGAATTGATAAAAGCGTTTTATCCGGAAGGAGATATCCACAGCCTCTACGAAAAAGACGAAGAGGAGTACGATATCTTCTTTACTGTGAAAAAAGAAAATGATGATTTTGTTATAAATTATGAGACAAAGGACCGCAAAGGAGCCACCTGTGCACAGATTATCAAAGGTGCAGATGAAAAAGAAGCTTCGGATGCCCATGAACTTCGAAAGGCAAACAAGGATAGTCTGAAATATGCATTGTACAATGTCCTGGTGAAGCTTACAGGCAGAACTCTTCCCTGGGGAAATCTTACTGGAATCCGTCCGGCCAAGCTTGCCATGGGGATGATCGAGAGCGGTATGAAGAATACAGAGATCGCACAGGTGATGAGAGAGCATTATCTGGTAAGTGCGAAAAAGACAGCTCTTGCCATCACCATAGCAAACAGGGAGCGGGCACTTCTGCAGGATATCGACTATGAGCATGGGTACAGTCTTTATGTGGGCATTCCATTTTGCCCAAGTATCTGTCTGTACTGTTCATTCAGTTCCTATCCTTTAAAAATCTGGCAGAAGAGGGTGGATGAATATCTGGATGCACTGTGCCTTGAAATCCGTGAAACTGCGAAGATGATGAAGAATTATAAGCTGGATACCATTTACATTGGCGGCGGAACTCCCACCACTTTGGAGCCGGATCAGCTGCGCAGACTTCTGAATCAGTTAGGTGAGTCTTTTGGATTTGATGGACTTGTGGAATTTACCATTGAAGCAGGCAGACCAGACAGCATTACAAGAGAAAAATTAGAGGCAATTAAGGAATTTCCGGTAACCAGAATTTCCGTGAACCCTCAGACTATGAATCAG
Organism: uncultured Blautia sp.; assembly: GCA_934394595.1. Taxonomy (GTDB): domain Bacteria; phylum Bacillota; class Clostridia; order Lachnospirales; family Lachnospiraceae; genus Blautia_A. The sequence continues at coordinate 21,615 of CAKRRX010000030.1, forward strand.
GAGACGTTGGAAATCATAGGAAGACGCCATACTGTGGCACAGACTATAGAAGCGTTTTACCTTGCACGGGAATTGGATTATAACAATATTAACATGGATCTTATTGTGGGACTGCCAGGAGAAGATATTTCCATGGTGAAAAACACATTAGAGAAAGTAAAAGAACTTTCCCCGGACAGTCTTACCGTCCATTCCCTGGCAGTAAAGCGTGCAGCACGTCTGAATATGTTTAAAGACAAATACCAGGAGATGACCTTCGAAAATAACCAGGAAATCATGGAACTGACGCAGCAGACAGCCTATTCCATGGAGATGGGACCCTATTATCTGTACCGTCAGAAAAACATGAAGGGAAATTTTGAAAATGTTGGCTATGCAAAGGTTGACAAAGCCGGGATTTACAATATACTGATTATGGAAGAAAAGCAGCCCATTATTGCACTGGGAGCCGGCGGTTCTTCAAAACTGGTTTTTGATCATGGAAAGCGTATTGAGCGTGTGGAAAATGTAAAGGATGTTACCAGCTACATTGCCCGGATACAGGAAATGATCGAGAGAAAGCGAACCGGAATTGGAACCTGGCTGTAGGAGGGAGGCATAATTCTTGGAAAGGCTTTCGGAAACAGAATCAGAAGACAGGCTTCTGGAGTTTGATCTGTCAGCAGAGCTGAAACACGGGATTGCAGTAAGCAATCTGGCGTATGCCTTAGGTGAGGAGCTTGGACTTCCCCACCAGCAGTGTTACGATCTGGCTATGGCCGGGATGCTCCATGACATAGGTAAGCTGAAGCTGAGAAGTTACATTAACGGACAGGAAAAGGATCCTCTGGTGATCGAGGAACTGAAGTATGTCCGTATGCATTCTACCCTGGGCTATGAGGAACTCAAAGGTCAGGGATATTCAGATTTTATTTTGGAGACAATCCTCTATCATCACGAAAATTATGACGGAAGCGGTTATCCATCCAATCTGTCCGGAAAAGAGATCCCTCTGGGAGCAAGAATCCTCAGGGTATGTGATGTGTTCTGCGCATTGAGCCAGGATCGTGCATACCGCAAGGCCTTTGACAGACGGACTGTCATTGAGCTGATGATAGATGAAATAAAAAACTTTGATCTGGAAGTATTTCTTGCATTTCAAAGAGTAGTACACACCAGGGAAAATGGTGGGGATAAGGAGGAAAAATGGCATTAAAGAAAAAGCCGGTTACCGGTATGAAAGATATTTTACCAAAGGAGATGGAAATCCGTAATTATGTCACAGGCCTGATCCGTGAGACATACGGTTCTTTTGGATTTACCTCAATTGAGACTCCAAGTGTGGAGCATATTGAGAACCTTTGCAGCAAGCAGGGGGGAGATAATGAAAAATTGATCTTCAAGATCTTAAAAAGAGGGGAGAAGTTAAAACTTGACCAGGCCAGGGAAGAGGCGGATCTCGTAGATTCCGGTCTTCGTTATGATCTGACTGTTCCTCTTTCCAGATATTATTCCAACAATTCCAATGAGCTGCCAGGACCATTTAAGGCACTTCAGATGGGCTATGTATGGAGAGCTGACCGCCCTCAGAGAGGACGTTTCCGTCAGTTTATGCAGTGCGATATTGACATCTTAGGTGAGCCTACTTATATGGCAGAAATCGAGCTGGTACTTGCTACCACCACGCTTCTTGGAAAGCTTGATTTCCACAATTTTACTATCCGTATCAATGACCGCCGTATCCTGAAAGCAATGGCTCAGTACAGCGGATTCCCACAGGAGAGTTTTGATACCGTATTTATCATCCTGGACAAGATGGATAAGATCGGTCTTGAGGGCGTGGCAAAAGAACTGGAAGAGGAAGGCTTTGCAAAAGAGAGCATTGACACCTATCTTGCTATGTTCAAAGAGATCAGCTCTGATATCCAGGGCGTAAGATACTGTAAGGAGAAGCTGGCTGGTGTACTGGATGAGCAGATCGCAGCAGATCTTGAGACTATCATCTCCACAGTAGAAGCTGTGAAGACCGCAGATTTTAAGATGGCATTTGATCCTACACTTGTACGAGGTATGTCCTATTATACAGGCCCGATCTTCGAGATCTCCATGGACGAGTTCGGCGGCAGCGTTGGCGGAGGCGGACGCTATGATGAGATGATCGGCAAATTTACCGGTAATAATACAAGTGCATGTGGATTTTCTATCGGATTTGAGCGTATTGTTATGCTTCTTCTGGAGAGAGGATATCAGATCCCTACTGCAAAGGCAAAGAAAGCATATCTCATTGAGAAGAATATGCCGTCAGAGAAGCTGATCGAGATCTTCCGTCAGGCAGAAGAAGAGAGAAAGACCGGAGTTCAGGTCAATATTTCTATTATGAAAAAGAATAAGAAATTCCAGAAAGACCAGATGACAGCAGAGGGTTACACAGAATTTGTGGAATTCTTTAATAGATAAAAGGAGGCGCCTTAAAATGGCTGAGAGTATGCAGGGACTGCACAGAACCTGTCGATGTGCAGAAGTGACCACACAGATGGTAGGCAGCGAAGTGACCCTTATGGGATGGGTTCAGAAAGCAAGAGATAAAGGAGGAATCATTTTCGTAGATTTACGTGACCGCAGCGGTATCATGCAGCTGATCTTCGAGAATGGCTCCATTGATGAGGAAGGTTTTGCAAAAGCAGGAAAGTTAAGAAGCGAGTTTGTAATCGCAGTTACCGGAACCGTTGAGAAACGTGGAGGGGCTGTAAATGAAAATCTTGCAACAGGTGAGATCGAAGTGAGAGCAAAATCCCTTCGTGTTCTTTCCGAGGCAGAGGTTCCGCCGTTCCCGGTTGAGGAGAACAGCAAGACAAAAGAGGATGTACGTCTGAAATATCGTTACCTGGATTTAAGACGCCCGGATCTTCAGAGAAACCTGATTCTGAAAAGCCGCGTCATGCAGCTGACCAGATCTTTCTTTACCAATGAGGGATTTCTTGAGATCGAGACTCCTATGCTTGGAAAGAGTACCCCTGAGGGTGCAAGAGATTACCTGGTACCTTCCCGTGTACATCCTGGCTGCTTCTATGGTCTGCCACAGTCACCGCAGCTGTACAAACAGCTTCTGATGTGTTCCGGATATGACAGATACATCCAGATCGCAAGATGCTTCCGTGACGAGGATCTTCGTGCTGACCGTCAGCCGGAGTTCACAC
>CAKRRX010000031.1 GCA_934394595.1 uncultured Blautia sp.
GGGATTGGCTACAGCGATATTCTCATAGAGACACGCAGGAACCGGATTGGAATTGTGGTTGAAATGAAGTATGCGGAAAATGGCAATCTGGAGGCTGCATGTCAGAAAGCATTGCAGCAGATTGAGGATAAAAAATACGAATCCAAATTAAAGGAAGATGGTATGCGAAGCATTATAAAATACGGAATCGCATGTTACAAAAAAGAATGTAAGGTGAAAATGGGGGACGCGTAAGCGTCTTCTTTTGATAAAAATGAAAAGAAAACAATAGCAGGAAAGCGATATTTAAGATATAAGAAAAAAGATAAATTCCTATTGAAATAATAGGGATTAAAAGGTATAATCTTCTGTAGATGGATTTTGCACTGGCAGGAGGAATTGTAATGAGAATATCCACAAAAGGGAGATATGCAATAAAGTTAATGCTTGATTTAGCCACCAATGATAATGGAGAGCCGATAAGGTTAAAGGATGTGGCACGCAGACAGGAGATTTCTGAGAAATATCTGGAGCAGATCATTTCCGTATTAAATAAAGCAGGATATGTGAAGAGCGTCCGTGGACCTCAGGGCGGTTACTCCCTGCAGCGAAGACCACAGGAGTACACTGTAGGCATGATCCTCAGATTGACAGAAGGCTGTCTGTCCCCGGTAGACTGTGTAGCACCGGATGGAAGTGGTTGTGAGAAGGGTGATGCCTGTGTCACACGTATTCTTTGGAAGAAGATTGATGACGCCATTAATGAAGTAGTAGATAATATCACATTAGAAGATCTTCTTAACTGGCAGGCAGCCAGTGCAGACGATTATGTAATCTGAATATAAAATCACCAGCACCTTTGAATTTTCAATCGTGCTGGTGATTTTTTATGTTATTTATTACAGCAATACTATGCAGCTGACTTTAAATACTCTGTTCAGGAATTCTTTTTACCTGAAGTGTGCCATATAAAAGCTTACAGAGTGCTTGGTTCTGCTTTCTTCGCTTTGAAACAGATGGTAACCTTAAACAGATCGCCGTCCAGATAAAGCTGAAATTTGCCGCCCTGCAGCTCAGTCAGACTTTTGGCGATACTAAGCCCAAGGCCGCTGCCTTCTGTATTTCGGGCAACATCCCCTCTTACAAAACGCTCTGTAAGTTCTTCCGCAGCGAAATTCAGCGGCTGTGCGGAAATATTTTTCAGGGAAAAGATCACCTGATTTTCGGAGTTTCGTACTTCTGCGTAAACCCTGGTTCCCTCCATTGCGTATTTCGTGACATTTCCAAAAACATTTTCCAGTACACGCCACATTCGCTGGCCATCTGCGTGAATCACAGTGGCTTCCTTTGGAAAATGCGCCACCATAGTAAGCCGGTGTTCCTGAAAACGTTCTTCGAATTCACCAATAACCTGATGGAGCATTTCTGCAAAATTAAGATCAGCCATATCCAGAGTCAGATTTCCGGTGCTGGCCTTGGATGCTTCCACTACATCTTCTGTCAGAACTTTAAGACGTGCCGCCTTTTGTTCCAGAATACCAAGATACTCGCATACTTTTGCATCTTCGAAATTTTCACGTTTCAGAAGATCAATGTAACTGATGATAGAAGTCAGCGGCGTTTTCAGATCATGGGAAACGTTGGTGATCAGCTCAGTCTTCATACGTTCATTTTTTATACTGTTTTCCACTGCTGCGTCAAGTCCGCTTCCAATGTTGTTGATATATTCCGCCATACGCCTGTCATCGCCGGAAAGGGACTCAAGCGGAATTTTATACTGAAGATTTCCACTGGAAATGGTCTGAAGTCCATGAATCAGAAGATCTCGCCTGTAAGCCTTTTTCAGGGCAAAAATAAGAATCATCAGATCCGCCAGCAGGCTGACGGTAAAGAATAATCTTCCGCTGCCAAGTAACAGGGCACAAAGGATATATTTGATGAAAATAAAAGCAAGGAAGGCAACGGTAACTTTTACTTTTGCAGTTGTGTTTCTGGAATAAAAATCAATGAGAGCGTGGGTCTTATTATTGATTTTTTGAAACAGTGCATGGATCAGCTGGAATATTTTTCGCAACAGACTGTTTTTCCAGAGATTTTTGGCTTTGATTCTTCTTACCAGACTGAGATACCCGATCTGGAAAAAGAATAAGGTATAAAAGCCAGATCCCAAAAGAAGTATTAAATTCAAGCGAAAATTGGTTAGTAGTCTGGTAATTTGATATAGTGCCAGATGGCGGGCCAGCCAGGCAAGTGGCAGTATCCAAAGGCAAATGATCAGTGCGGCACTGATTTCTGTAGGCCATCGGTCAAAAAAGCAAAGGGTAACGTCAGAGCCTGCGGCATTTTGTCCGGCGCTTATAGTAAGCCAGATAAAGGAAACTACAAAGAGCAGAATACAGACAAAAAACAGGATGCAAACAGGCTTCAGATAGCTGGAATACTTGTCGAAAAATGCTTTTTCAGAGGAAAAAACATCAGAAACCGGAAGTGTCTGGTCCACATATGCAGCAAAAACAAAATTGTTGTTCACTTCCGGAAGTGTGGAGCAAATCAGATCATGCCAGTTATCTGTTGAAAGCTTTTCTTCTTCCATTGGGAAAATTGTATTGGCCAGATTGGAAAGATTACTGTCAAAACCATCAGGCCCAGCCTGAACCAGAATATAGGATATCTGTTTTTTCTCCTGCAAAAGTGTCTTCAGGTCTTCGTAATAGTCGGATGCAGCTGTGATATCCTGTGAGAGTTCTTTTCCTGAACTGCTTCTGGAAGCAAGATAAGACTGGCAGTCCTTTTTCAGCTGTTCATCATTGGAGACGACCTGCCCGTTATCGCCATTTACATACAGATAGGTGATATTGGAGATTTTATTTTCATAGTTATCCAGTGCGTCAGACTCGCTTGTATAAAAATTAAGGCGTCCAAGAATGGTGTCCAGTGCATCAAATGCCTCTTCCAGGCGGTTATTCCACTGGGGAACACGGTTCAGCACATCAAGGAGACTTTCAGCACCCTGGGGGGAATACATTTCCTGGATGTAATTGCCCCGGTAGGAATAAATGGAGTCATATAATGTAGTGCCATTTGAGTCTTTTACCTGAATCTCATGATCATAATCCTGATCCAGATAGCCATTTTGCAGATTATATTTTACCTCCTCCTGCAGCTGATCCTCCCATTGCCGGAGTTCAGCTTCGGTAGAAGCATAATAATCATATTCTGATACATCGGATGTAGGGGCAATCTGAAGGGAAAATTCCCCATTCTCCAGTTTGTCCAGAAAATCATCTGTGTAATAATATTGATAAGGAAGCCGGTCTGAATCGGGATCATGACATATTACGATATATTTTCCGTTATCGCTGAAATAATCATCATTTTGGCTCCAGGCTTTCAGGTCCTTCAAAGAGTAGGCCAGGCCGGAGCGATTCTGAAAGGTGAAGTCTTCATCATTTAAGACCTCATTCAGATCCAGCACAGTGTTATCGCCAGTGGTGTCTTTTTCTCCGATAAAATCAGAGTAGTAAACAGTGCCGGAAATTGCCTGGGAAAGCTCCCTTGTCTGGGCATAAAAAGTAGAATGAAAGGTATCAGAATCAAAATAGTTGTCAGAGTGGTCTGAAAAACGCAGGCCATTGGACATCAGGGTGAAAACAAACATGCCGCAGGCAACCATCCCACCCAGAAAAATATATTGCAGTATCAGCAAAATTCCTTTTGTAGCAGGTTTCCGGTACCATTTTTTTTCTTTCATATAAATAGAAACCCCTTTCTGAAAATGTAGAGCTTAGAACCTGTTGGAAAAATCATTTCCGCAATCTGCGTGCCCCACTTTGTGGGATTCCCAATCTTGCAGAAGATTTTTTTCAAACATGCCCTAAAGTTTTTCGATTTTGTATCCAAGTCCCCAGACCACTTTCAGATACCTGGGTTCTTTTGGATTGATCTCGATTTTTTCACGGATATGCCGGATGTGTACGGCAATGGTATTATCCGCCGCGATGGCTTCTTCATTCCAAATCTGTTCATAGATTTGATTGATGGAAAATACACGGCCCTGATTCTGAATCAGCAGAAGCAGGATATTGTACTCAATGGGTGTGAGCTTGACTGGCTCCCCGTCTACAAGCACTTCTTTTTTCTCATCATTTACAGTCAATCCTCCGGTTGTGTAAATATGCTGACTTTCGCTGGAAACGGCTGCCCCAAGCTGAGTATATCTGCGAAGCTGTGAACGTACCCGTGCGATCAGCTCCAATGGACTGAAGGGCTTGGTTACATAATCATCTGCGCCTACATTTAATCCCAGTACTTTATCAGCATCTTCGGATTTTGCAGACAGGATAATAATGGGAAGAGGGTGTTCCTCTCTGATTTTCAGCGTTGCCCGGATGCCATCCAGCCGGGGCATCATCACATCAATGATCAGCAGATCTACGGTTTCTTTTTCCAGAACTGCAAGGGCCTGTAGCCCGTCATACGCTTTCAGAATGCAATGTCCTTCCTGCTCCAGATAAATGCTGATTGCTTCTACGATATCTTTGTCATCGTCACATACAAGAATAGCAGCCACTTTTTCACCTCCCCTGTGATGCGGCTGTCAAAAGCAGAAATTCTCTCCGCATCTTGATTTATAAGTTATCAGAGAATTTTTAAGATGAAAGGGGTAAAATCTTAAGAAATTCTTATTATGAAAGTCCCGGTACCAAACTGCTGACTTTCATATTTTGTGCTGTCTGCTTAAAGTGCAGTTAAAACATTTTCAACAGCCTCATAAGAGTGTAAAAGATGTTTCCATAAAATGCAAGGGAATTGACGGATTCCGGTGGAAAAATGGGAAAGCACCGCAGTATGCAGCTGTTACAGGAAAAAATCATACTTGCATTTCATGGCAGTTTATGTCATAATTTTGATAATAACTTAACAATGCCGGAAAATCAAAAAAGAACATATCGATACAATGTTTTTCACAGACGGCATTTTAACAGAAAATGACAGGTGAAGAAATGTCAGGTTTTACCAAGGAAATCATTATCAAAACATTATTTGAACTTCTGAATGAAAAGCCGCTGGCAAAGATCACAGTGAAGGACATTGTAGAGCGCTGTGGAGTGAACCGAAACACTTTTTATTATCATTTCCGGGATATTTCCGATGTGGTAGAATATGCACTACTCCGGGAAGTAGACAAGGTTTTTGTGAGCCCTGTGGAAGCGGATTCTGTGCTGGAATGCCTGGAAATACTGGTGAATATCATCGGAGAAAATAAAAAGGCAATGTTTCATATTTATTGTTCGGTGCAAAGAGATACCTTTACCGCAGCTTTGGAAAAAATATGTCAGCATATTGTATTGGAATATGTAAAGCATAATTTTCCTCAGGAAATACTGGAAAAGGAAGATATGAAGGCACTTATGCATTTTTTTAAGTGCGTCATGACAGGGATATTTCTGGATTGGATGGATCACAGAATGTCTTATGATCTTATTGAATACGCCACCAGACTGCGGAAGCTTTATGGAAATACTTTTGAAAAGACCCTGGAAAAGGCGTCTGGTGTTAGTCCGTCTCATTTGAAACTAGTGTAAAAGCTGTTTGAAAAAATTACGGAAAAGAAAATTATTTTTAGGCAAAATATGGATTGTGTCTGTTTTTTGGACACAGTCCTTTTTTTGTCCGTTCCATTTATTATGAGAATTATTTATAATAAGCGAAGCAAAAGAGGTCAGAAAATGAACCAGAAGGAGGTGCCCATGAACTCGTCAGGAATTTTGAAAACAGCAAGAAATGGCTATATTATTGTGGCGGTGATTTTTTGCGCACTGGGAATTTGGCTGATCGCAGATCCGGTTGGTTCTGCGGAGAGAATCTGTATTCTGGCAGGAATCCTGTTTATTGCAGATGGGATCATAAAGATCATAGGATATTTTTCCCATGATTTTTATTGTCTGGCATTTCAGTTTGATCTGGGCTCCGGGATTCTGATGATTGCAGTGGGGGCTCTTATCCTGATTCGGAGAAATTCCATTCTCAGGCTGCTTTTTGTAATCTTCGGATTGCTGATCCTGGTAGATGCACTGCTTCGAATCCAGATGTCTGTGGAGGCAAAAAAGTTCGGACTTGGGCTGTGGTGGGCAATTTTGATCGTGGCGATCATTACCGGAGTGTTTGGAATGATTCTTCTCATTGATCCGGCAGGTGGTGCAAAACTGACCATGATCTTCACAGGAGTGGCGTTTCTTCTGGAGGGAATATTGAAACTGTGTGTGGTTATCTATACCGTTAAAATTCGGGATGATAAGGATATGATCTACGAAAACAAAGGAGGAGCATTATGAAACTGATAGACAAGGCAAAACAGGCCGCTGTGGAAGGCGCAGTTACAACTGCATTAGGATATCTGGAAAAAGATCCTGAAACCAATATCCCCAAGCTGATGGAGCTGGTTGATAAATTTACGCCGGAGGACTGGTATAAAAGTCAGAGAGACGCAATCCGTAATGCTATTCAGGATAAAAACAGCAATTGGTTTCAGCTGATCATGAATCTGTATCAGCTGGATCCGGGAGTGCGAAAAGTATTTTTCCGAAACTTTATTGTAAATGCGAGCCTTAAGGGCAGTGCAAAGCAGGAAGAAGTGGCAGCAGAAAATAACTGCAACGTTCCGTGGGCAATTCTTCTGGATCCTACCAGTGCCTGTAATCTGCACTGCACAGGATGCTGGGCAGCAGAATATGGCCATAAGCTGAACCTGGATCTGGAGACCATTGACTCCATTATCAGACAGGGAAAAGAGCTTGGTGTATATATGTATATTTATACAGGCGGAGAACCAACTGTACGTAAAAAAGATCTGATCAAGCTCTGTGAGATGCATCCGGACTGTGAATTCCTTTCCTTCTCAAACGGAACTCTTTTTGATGAGGAGTTTTGCGATGAGATCCTGAGAGTAAAGAACTTTGTACCGGCATTCAGCCTTGAAGGTTCTGAAGAGGCAAATGACGGACGCCGTGGCGACGGCATCTATCAGAAGGTTATGCATGCTATGAAGCTGTTAAAGGACAGAGGACTTCCATTTGGTGTTTCTACCTGCTATACAGGTGCAAATGTGGACAGTGTAAGCAGTGAGGAATATTTTGACAAGCTGGTTGAATGTGGTGCTTTATTTGCATGGTTCTTCCATTACATGCCAGTTGGAAATGATGCTTCACCTGAGCTTCTCCTTACCCCGGATCAGCGTGAAAAAATGTACCATGCTATCCGCAAATACCGCAGCACAAAAGCACTCTTTACACTGGATTTCCAGAATGATGCAGAGTATGTGCATGGCTGTATTGCAGGAGGAAGACACTACCTGCATATCAATGCAAATGGTGATGTGGAGCCTTGCGTATTTATCCATTATTCAAACTGCAACATCAAGGATACTACCCTGCTGGATGCTCTGAAGAGTCCGATTTTCCAGGCTTATCATGACAACCAGCCATTTAACGAGAACATGCTTCGTCCATGTCCAATGCTGGAAAATCCGGAAATCCTCCGCAAGCTGGTAGCGGAAACCGGAGCAAAATCCACAGATCTTCAGTCCCCGGAAACAGCAGACCATCTCTGTGGCAAGTGCGATTCCTATGCTGCATGCTGGAAAGAAAGAGCAGATCAGCTGTGGGAAGAGAGCCAGAAAAAGAAGGCTGAAAAAGCTGGATGCTGATGAAAAGATAAAACAGATTGGCATATAGATAAAAGTCCCGGCACAGAATGTACAGATACTGGAAGTACATTTGTGACCGGGGCTTTTTGATGTTAATAATTATACGCTCCCTCATATGCATTGCAGTGTTCCTTACGTCTGGAAAGGGCGGTACAGGTGCTGCATCTGTCGCAGAATTCCTGCTCATAGCAAGTGGAACAGACGCAGGTTTTACATGCATCCCGGTCATAGGCAGGAGTGCAGGTGTAGGGAAGCTTGCTGTCTGCAGTTGGTGTTTCTGACATTTATATCACGCTCCTTTTTACTGTGATTATAATGCGAAAAAACAGAGCGTTCAATGGTAAAAGTCTGAAAAAATAGCAGCTGTTTTTTAGTGATTTTTAAGGCTTTAATCTGCTTCCCATCTTCCGGAAGCGCCACAGGGAAGTACCAGACCATTTGATTTCACCGGAAGGCCGATTTCCTGGGAATCTACATGGCCCTTGTATTTTTTCATTTCAGTGGCAAGCATGTAGGTAAGAACTGCAGGGGCAAGTCCTGTTGTATAGGAGTTGATCAGGAAAAACAGTGGATCATCACTGAGAATCTTGGTGCAAAGCTTTACAAGGGGATGGATGGCATCCTCAATTTTCCAGATCTCACCTTTGGGTCCTCTTCCATAAGAAGGAGGGTCCATGATAATTGCATCATAGTGATTGCCACGTCGGATCTCACGCTCTACAAATTTTACGCAGTCGTCTACCAGCCAACGGATGGGCGCATCAGAAAGACCGCTGGCAGCAGCGTTTTCCTTAGCCCAGGTTACCATACCCTTGGATGCGTCAACATGAGTGACAGAGGCACCTGCAGCTGCTGCGGCAAGTGTGGCACCGCCAGTGTATGCAAAGAGGTTCAGAACCTTGATGGGTCTGCCTGCTTTGCGGATCTTATCACCGAACCAGTCCCAGTTTACAGCCTGCTCCGGGAAAAGACCGGTATGCTTGAAACTGAAGGGTTTCAGATGAAAAGTGAGATCTTTGTAATGAAGATCCCATTGCTGTGGGAGGTCAAAGAATTCCCATTCTCCGCCGCCTTTGGAGCTGCGGTGGTAGTGTGCATTCATTTTGTGCCATCCCGGCTCTGTCTTTGGGGTATCCCAGATAACCTGCGGATCCGGGCGAACCAGGAGATATTTTCCCCATCGTTCCAGCTTTTCGCCGCAGGAAGTGTCGATTACTTCGTATTCTTTCCAGCCATTTGCTATCCACATATTTATATTTACCTCGTTTTTGGTTATATTTACTTTGATGATATCGAGAATTGCGGGAGCAGCTCCGCTACGGAGCAATTCGTGGATATCAAGTTAGGGGAAAAGTACCTTTTGTCCCTAACATCTCATTTTTTTATGATAGCAGAAAACAGATGGAACGTCAATTTGTCTGTGTAAAATCCGGTAAACTACTTGACAATGGATAATTTAGCATACTAAAATGGAAAAGATATACGAGGAGGAAATACCAAACAGGCACAGGCCAAAGGAGGAACTTATGAAAAAATATACCGAAATGACTCATGATGAGCTTCTGGCGCTGAAAAAAGAGCTGGACAGACAGTACGAAGAAATCAAAGCACAGGGACTGGCACTTGATATGTCAAGAGGAAAGCCAAGTGCAGCGCAGCTGGATCTTTCCATGGAAATGATGGACGTTCTGAAAGGGAATTCTGATCTGAAGTGTGAGACCGGAGTAGATTGCCGTAATTACGGTGTGATCGATGGTATTCCGGAAGCAAAACGCCTTCTTGGAGAAATGTCTGAGGTAGATCCGGAGCATATTATTATTTACGGAAATTCAAGCCTGAATGTCATGTTCGACAGCATTGCCCGCTCCATGACTCAGGGCGTAATGGGAAATACTCCATGGTGTAAACTGGACAAAGTAAAATTCCTGTGTCCGGTACCAGGATATGACCGTCATTTTAAGATCACAGAATTCTTCGGAATTGAGATGATCAATGTTCCTATGACTCCACAGGGACCGGATATGGATATGGTAGAGAAGCTGGTAAGCGAGGACGCTGCGATCAAAGGAATCTGGTGTGTACCGAAATACTCCAATCCACAGGGCTACACCTATTCCCAGGAGACAGTAGAGCGTTTTGCAAGACTGAAACCGGCAGCACCGGACTTCCGTATTTACTGGGATAATGCGTACAGCATCCATCATCTCTATGATGACAATCAGGATTTCCTGGTTGAGATTCTGGGCGAGTGTGCAAAGGCTGGTAATCCGGATCTTGTTTACAAATTTACTTCCACTTCCAAGGTAAGCTTCCCAGGCTCCGGTATTGCGGCAGTAGCAGCATCCAAAGCAAACCTTGATGATTTCCGCAGCTATATGCAGATCCAGACTATCGGACACGACAAGCTGAACCAGCTGCGTCATGTAAGATTTTTCAAGGATCTTGACGGACTTCATGCACACATGAGAAAACATGCAGACATTCTCCGGCCGAAATTTGAGCTGGTAATCGATACTCTGGATAAAGAACTTTCCGGCCTTGGAATCGGTGAGTGGACCAGACCTCACGGCGGATACTTTATTTCCTTTGATTCCCTTGAAGGCTGCGCAAAGGCAATCGTAGCAAAAGCAAAAGAAGCTGGCGTTGTGCTTACAGGTGCAGGTGCTACCTATCCATATGGAAAGGATCCAAAAGATTCCAACATCCGTATTGCACCATCCTTCCCGACACTTGAGGATCTGGGAAAGGCAGCACAGGTGTTTGTGCTTTGTGTAAAACTTGCCAGCGTGGAGAAACTTCTCGGCTAAAAGTGGGAAAAACCGCATAGAATGTAATCTGTGATGCCAGGGGCAAAAGCGGTTTTGTTTCTGGCACAGAAGCTATGAATAACAGCCGGAAGCCTCAGAGGTTCCGGCAGCAAGGGCAGGGAGGCTATTATGGCAGAAAACAGAGAAAAAGCAGGCGCAGGGAGAACAATTGTTATTACACTGGTAATATTGTTGCTTCTGCTGACAGCAGGAGCGTACGGTTATGGCGTTTACTATTTCTCAGGCCATTTTCTCCCTGGCTCTATGGTAAATGGATTTAACTGCTCCTATATGACGCAGTCTGAGACAGAGGATCTTCTGAACCAGAGAGTAGGGGCGTATGTATTGGCTGTAGAGACAATGAAAAACGGACAGGAGGCAGTATCTGCCCAGGATGTGGATCTGTCCTTTGTTTCTACCGGAATTGTAAATAAGCTCATCAAGGACCAGAATCGTTTTACCTGGTTTCTTGCTTTTAACCAAAATAAAAATTACGATATTTCAGAATCTCTCAGTTATAATGTGGAGATGCTGAAAACAGCTGTGGGAAATCTGAAGTGTCTGCAGCCAGAGAATGTAGTGGAGCCTGTGGACGCCCAGATCCAGGATACGGGAGAAACATTTGAGATCATTCCGGAGGTTGTGGGAAATGCTCTTGACCGTACTAAGACAGAAGAAGTGATCGCAGCTGCCATGCTGCGTGGAAAGACCTCTGTGAACCTGGAAGATGAGAGCTGTTATCGAAGGCCTTCTGTTTACAGTACAGGGGAACAGATACAGGCAAATTGTGAAAAAATGAATCAGCTTTGTAAAGTGATCATTACCTATGATTTTGCAGACAGGACTGAGACTGTGGATCGTTCTGTGATCAAGAACTGGTTCGGTTATGATGAAGATGGGAATGTAATCCTGGATGAAATTCTGGTACGTCAGTATGTATCAGATCTGGGACTGAAATATGATACCATGGGTCAGACACGCACATTTATGACCTATGATAATCGTGAAAAAGAAATCAATGGCGGCGATTACGGCTGGGTAATCGATCAGGATGCAGAAGTTGCGGCACTGATGGAAGCAGTAGAAAGTGGTGTTACCCAGGTGCGTGAGCCTGTTTATATGTATTCAGGCTACAGCCGTGGAACCAATGATATTGGCTCCACTTATGTGGAGATAGATCTGACCAACCAGCGTCTTGTTTTTTATAAAAACGGAACGCCGGTTGTGGATACTCCGGTGGTCACCGGAAATCCGGATATTGAGGGATGTGCCACACCTACAGGCTGCTATGCAGTGGATGCCAAGGAATCTCCTGCTGTGCTTACAGGAGAGGATTATGAGGCAAATGTGACATATTGGATTCCTTTTGCAGGGAATGTGGGAATCCATGATGCTTCCTGGCGCTCTGAGTTTGGAGGCAATCTGTACCTGTGGGAAGGCTCTCATGGATGTGTAAATGTTCCCTATGACAAGGCAGCAGCCCTTTACGCAGATGTGGAGGTTGGCATGCCGGTAGTGGTTTATGAATAAACAGCGTATTGCGCGGACAAGGAGAGGTAGATCATGAAGATAGTAGTTTTGGCTGGAGGAACCAGTACAGAGAGGGATATATCTATTGTATCTGGTACAGGTATCTGTGGTGCATTGCGCCAGAAAGGTCATCAGGCCATACTTGTAGATATTTTTTGCGGAATAGAGAAGGTGGACTGGGAAGATCCGTTCCCGGCAGAATATGATGTGGAAAAAGCGGCGGAGTATATGAAGAGTTTTAATCCACAGATCGAAGAAATGGAAAAGACCAGACGAAGCTTTTTCGGTCCAAATGTGCTTGAACTTTGTGAAAAATGTGACATCGTATTTCTGGGACTTCACGGAGCAAATGGAGAAGACGGAAAGGTTCAGGCCGCATTTGATCTGATGGGGATCCGTTATACAGGCACCGGTTATCTCAGCAGTGCCATGGCAATGGATAAGCGTATCACCAAAGAAGTATTTCTTATGAACCAGGTGCCGACTCCAGGTGGTTTTTCCATGACTAGAGAGGATCTGGAAAAGGATATCACAAAGCATGGACTGAATTTTCCGGTAGTGGTAAAGACCAGCTGCGGAGGCTCCAGCGTAGGTGTTTATATTGTAAACGACCAGAAAGAGTATGAGGCTTCTCTTACAGATGCCAGCCAGTACGGTGAAGAAATCGTGGTGGAGGAGTACATTAAGGGACGGGAGTTTTCCGTTGCAGTTGTGGATGACAAGGCTTATCCGGTTATTGAGATCGCTCCGATCCAGGGATTTTATGATTATAAGAATAAATATCAGGCCGGTTCTACTGTGGAGACCTGCCCGGCAGAAATTTCACCGGAGCTTACTGCCAAAATGCAGGAAAATGCAGTGAAAGCAGCAAAAGCCCTGGGCCTTACCGGATACAGCAGACTGGACTTTATGATGAAAGAAAATGGAGATATGTACTGTCTGGAAGCAAATACTCTACCGGGAATGACTCCAACCAGCCTGATCCCTCAGGAGGCAAAGGTTCTGGGAATGGATTATCCTACACTTTGTGAGGAACTGATCCGTATTTCCATGAAAAAATATGAATAGAAAAAAGGGTAGAAAAAGATGAAAAATCTTACACTGGAAAATCTTACAAGAGTCTGTGGCGGTGTATATTTTGGACCGTCAGAAAAGCTGCAGCAGGAGGTATCCTCCATTATCACAGACAGCAGAAAGGCAGAGCCTGGGACTTTGTTTGTTCCTATCGTGGGAGAGCGGGTGGATGCACATAAATTCATCCCACAGGTGATGGAAGCGGGTGCCCTGGCTACCTTGTCAGAAAAAGTGCTGGAAAATGCGGATTTTCCTTACATAAAAGTAGAATCATCCCTTCAGGCAGTGAAGGATATTGCAGAATTTTATCTGGAACAGCTTCAGATCCCGGTGGTGGGAATCACCGGAAGTGTTGGAAAAACCAGCACAAAAGAAGTGATTGCCTCTGTCCTGAAGGAAAAATACCGTACTCTGAAAACCCAGGGGAATTTCAACAATGAGCTGGGCTTGCCTCTCACTGTATTTCGCCTTCGGGAGGAAGATGAGATTGCAGTTCTGGAAATGGGAATCAGCGATTTCGGGGAAATGACAAGACTTGCGAAGATTGCAAAGCCGGATACCTGTGTGATCACCAATATCGGAACCTGCCATTTGGAAAATCTGGGAGACAGAGATGGTGTATTGAAGGCAAAGACAGAGATTTTCGGCTATCTGAAAAAAGATGGTCACATCGTGCTTAACGGGGACGATGACAAGCTCAGCACAGTAAAAGAGTACGAAGGAATCAAGCCTGTATTTTTCGGAATGGAGCCGGATAAGGATGTTTATGCAGATGAGATCGTGAGCAGAGGATTAAAGGGAATGACCTGCCGTATCCATGTAGGCGGAGAGTCCTTTACAGCTGATATTCCAATGCCGGGAAGACATATGGTATATAATGCCCTGGCTGCAACTGCAGTGGGCAGGATTTATGGACTGACCCTGGAGCAGATCCGTCATGGAATAGAGACTCTGGAGGCAATCAGTGGTAGATTTCATATGATCGAGACAGACCGTTTTCTCATTGTGGATGACTGCTACAATGCCAATCCCATGTCTATGAAAGCCTCTCTTGATGTGCTGAAGGATGGTTCCGGCAGAAAAGTGGCAATTCTGGGAGATATGGGAGAGCTTGGTGAAAATGAAGCAGCACTTCACGCTGAAGTGGGTGTCCATGCGGCAAACTGCGGGATTGATGTGTGCATCTGCGCCGGTCCGCTTGCTGCAAACATTGCAGAAAAAGCAAAAGAAAATCCAAAGCTTACCGTGATCTGTGAGCCAGACAGAGATCATCTTCTGGCACATCTGGATTCCTATGTGAAGCCGGGAGATACCATTTTGGTAAAAGCATCTCATTTTATGCAGTTCGAAAAGGTAGTGGCAAAATTGCAGGAACTGTAAGAATTTGACGAACGATTTTTGTTTTCCAGACACCCGCAGAGAGGTATAATGTCCCTAAACGGATGAATCTGCAGCGGCAGAGATCACCATGAAGGAGGACATTATGCTGGAAAAAATCATGAACCTGCATGTATTGCTCTATAGCATGGCGGGCCTTGGGGCTTTGGGAGCAATGGGAATGCTAGCCACGCATCTTACTTACAGAAGAATGATCAGAAGTACAGGAAAAATGACCAACTTAAAGGAAAAATGGCTGAGTTTATGGAAGACCAGGGACCGGCTCCTTCACAGAATGAACCGGCTGGTATGGTATCCGGCCCTTATCTCCACAGGACTTCTGGGAGTTTCCTTTTATTTCTCCACAGTTCTGAAGATTGAAGAGGGACTTCCCCTGGTGTATCTGTATGTGGGAGCAATTGTTCCTGTGGCGCTGCTTCTTCTTCGGCAGGGACTGGATTTTTCTTACAAAGAAGAATTGGTCATGAATACACTGGTTGATTATGTGGATGAGCTGAAAAGCTGGGTGAAAGAGCTGCCTGAGACGAAAAAGACAGATCCTGTGCTTCAGGAAGAAGTAGTCGACCGTATTACGGACAGTATTCGGCAGACAGCTGCTTCAGGCAGCCACTTCAGTAAAATGCTCACTCCGGAGGAGGAGAAAATCATGCGGGAGATTATCAGGGAGTTTATGGTATGAATGTATGCGGGCACAGGAGGTTTTCCTGTGCCTTTTTCGCTGTACGGGCAGGGGAAAAGGATGGAGTAATCCGCAGCATGGAGTCAGGGGTAAAAAGACAGTTTCCCCGGAGAAGATTCAGATGATACGAAAGAGAGGACTTAGGTTATGAAAATTGTGATTTTGGAAGCAGACAGTCTGGGACAGGATATGGTATTCACTCCTTTTGAAGACCTGGGAGAGGTGGTGATTTATCCGGCCACCACTGCCAAGGAAATGGAGGAAAAGACCCGGGACGCAGATGTGATCGTAGCCAATAAGGTGCCAATCTGCGAGGAGACCATAGGAAAGGCAAAAAATCTGAAGCTGGTGTGTCTTACTGCCACAGGTTTTAACAATCTGGACGGGGAATACCTGAAAAAGAGAGGCATTGCAGCTTACAATGTTGCCGGATATTCCACAGATGGTGTGGCACAGCACACATTTGCACTTCTTTTTTATGTTCTGGAAAAACTGAATTATTATGATAATTATGTAAAATCAGGCGAATATTCCCGTGGAAAATGCTTCTCCCATTTTGGACAGAATTTCTTTGAGCTAAATGGGAAAACCTGGGGAATCATTGGACTGGGAGCAATTGGAAGAAAAGTTGCACAGATCGCAGAGGCCTTTGGCTGCCATATGATCTGTTATTCTGCATCTGGCAGAAAGTATGATACCGAATATGAGCAGGTCGGGTTTGAAGAACTGCTTTCCCGTTCCGACATTTTGTCTGTTCATGCACCTCTTAATCAGTATACGGAAAATCTTATGACCAGGGATGCTTTTTCAAAAATGAAGAAAACTGCTATTTTCCTGAATCTTGCACGTGGTCCCATTGTAAATGAAGAGGGACTTTATGAGGCTCTTGAAACAGGTATGATCGCAGGCGCAGGATTGGATGTGCTTTGCAAGGAGCCTATGGATCCTGAGAATCCTCTTCTGAAAATCCAGGACAGTAAGAAGC
Source organism: uncultured Blautia sp. (assembly GCA_934394595.1). Lineage (GTDB taxonomy): Bacteria > Bacillota > Clostridia > Lachnospirales > Lachnospiraceae > Blautia_A. The sequence continues at coordinate 16,158 of CAKRRX010000031.1, forward strand.
TGATCATTACCCCACACATTGCCTGGGCTGCAAAAGAAACCAGATTCCGTGTGGTAGATGAGGTGATAAAAAATATTCGTAGGTTCGAAAATGGAGATAAGACCAACAGGGTTTATTAAGAAAATTAGGTGCAGTTCTATAAAGGAGATGACATGGCAAAAAAGTATTACGCAGTAAAAACAGGCCGTAAAACAGGGGTGTTTGATACCTGGGGAGAATGTCAGAAGCAAGTCACCGGTTTTTCAGGAGCGGAATTCAAGAGCTTTGGAACCTTAGAAGAGGCCAGGGCGTTTGCTGGTCTTGGAAGGGCCGGTGGAAGTGAAGCTGCAAAACCAGATAAAAATTCTGTGATTGCCTATGTAGACGGAAGCTTTCGGGCAGATACCGGGGAGTTTTCCTATGGGATGGTGATCCTGGCAGATGGAGAGGAAAAATGCTTCTGTCAGAAGATGACAGATCAGGAGCTGGCTCTTATGCACAATGTGGCAGGAGAGATAAAAGGCTCGGAAGCTGCCATGCAGTATGCTCTGGACCATGAAATTCCGGAAATTGTCATTTACCATGATTATGAGGGAATTGCAAAATGGTGTACAGGAGCCTGGAAAGCCAACAAGGAGGGAACCAGGGCGTATCAGGCTTTTTATCAGGAAGCTTCCAGAAAGGTCAAAGTCCATTTTGTAAAGGTGAAGGGCCATTCTAACGATAAATACAATGATATGGCAGACCAGCTTGCGAAGAAAGCGCTGGGAATTTTGTAAAAAAGACAGAAAAAAGCGGAAGCTGTAAGGATGCATTTTTTATCCTTACAGCTTCCATTTTGTTTTAGAACGTGTTTGAAAAATCAGGAAAGACGGTAGCGAAGTATCGGATACAGACCATAGGAGCCATAAGAAGCTCCGTAATATTTGCTGTAGCTCTTGGCTTCGGCAAACAGTGGATCGTATACCCGGCCATTGATCTCTGCCCAGGAGTGTGCATTATTGTTGCTCTGCTGGGCATCTGCGCAGACATAAACTTTTTTATATCCGATGGCTTTTGCAAGATATGCAAAAGCAGATGCATCAGCAATGCAGTCGCCCTTTCCATAGATGAAATGATCGTTGGCGTTTACACCTGGCCAATATTTACCAGCTTGGTCAAAACGTCTCCATGTGTAGTAATATTTCCTGATGACCCAGTTAAAACAGGTCTGCAGCTTCTGTTCCTTGGACATCCGGGAATTGGTGATCTGCTTTACGATCTGTTTGGAAAGGAATGTGGCAAGCTGGTTGGGATTCATCTTTTTACCTGCAGGGGTGTAATAGGTGGAGCCTCTCTTTTTCGCTGTTACATAACCTTTTTCATCTGCGAAATAGGTGTATTTTCCATATTTGAATGCCCGGTTGACCTGTTTTACACCCTTTGGGCTGAAAATGTAATATCTCTTGCCAATTTTCTGGTATCCGCGGAGAAGCTTCCCATTGCGGTAGTATTTCTTCCGGCCATTTTTCATGGTGTACCAGCCGTTTCGCACTGGCTTGGAAGGAGCCGGTGTAACGGTGGGAGTGGCTGCAGGGGAAGTAACAGCAGTGCTTGGTTCCGGTGCTTCTGCAAAAGCAGAGGAGGCTGGTGTAAGAGCCAGTGCAGCACAAGTGAATATGAGCATAAAAGTCTTTTTCTTTTTCATGGTAATTCTCCTTTTAATCTTTAATCTTCCTCGATCACCTGGATCTCCAGATAATCAAAGTCAATTTGTTCTATAAAACTATCCTGATAAAAGCGTACCTTGCTGTGCTTCTTAAAATCCCGTATGCAAGAATCAAGCCACAGGGGATTGCCAAGATCCAGCTGATAGCAGATCTGTTCCAGACAGTAGAATACTTTATGGGTCCTGGTTTCCTGACGGTCGTCACAGATCACCGTATCCTTTAACATATGGTTGTCTTTCCAGATTCTTCCCCACAGACGGAACATGCAAAATACCTCCTGGCAGTTGATTGCTTTTATCTTTATAATATTCTTTACCTTAACACTGTTTGGAAAAAGTTGCAATAAAAATGTGTGGTTGACTCTTTTTTAACGTGCTAAAGTGTTTCTTCTTGATTCTTCCGGAAAAATCAACTATAATAAACGGTAATGTTTGTCACTTGTAAATTATATCCAGACGAGGAGGATTTTTGTTATGAAATTATATGATACCGGCGTGTATCTGCAGAATGGACAGGAGATTATTCCGGAATCCCAGGCACAGCTTCCTGTATCAAAAGAAGAAGCAGCGAAAAATACTATCGCCTATTCTATTTTGAAGGCCCATAATACTTCCGGTAATATGGACAAGCTTCAGATCAAGTTTGATAAACTTACATCCCACGACATCACATTTGTAGGAATTATCCAGACTGCACGTGCATCAGGGCTGGAGAGATTTCCGGTACCCTATGTTCTGACTAACTGCCATAATTCCCTTTGTGCAGTGGGTGGTACCATCAATGAAGATGATCATATGTTTGGACTTACCTGTGCCAAGAAATATGGCGGCGTGTATGTTCCGCCTCATCAGGCAGTTATTCATCAGTTTGCACGAGAAATGCTGGCTGAATGTGGAAAAATGATCCTGGGTTCTGACAGCCATACCCGTTATGGCGCACTGGGAACCATGGCTATGGGTGAGGGTGGACCGGAGCTTGTAAAGCAGCTTCTTTCCCAGACCTATGATATCAATATGCCAGGGGTAGTGGCAATTTATCTGAAGGGAACCCCGCGTCCGGGAGTAGGCCCACAGGACGTTGCCCTTGCGATCATCGGCAAGGTATTTGCAAATGGCTATGTAAAAAATAAGGTTATGGAGTTTGTAGGACCTGGCGTTGCAAATTTAAGTGCAGATTTCCGTATTGGTGTGGATGTTATGACCACAGAGACCACCTGCCTTTCCTCTATCTGGCAGACAGATGAGAAAATCCAGGAATTTTATGAGATCCACGGCAGAGCAGAGAGCTATAAGGAATTGAAGCCTGGCAATGTGGCATATTACGACGGCTGTGTAGAAATCGATCTGAGCGAGATCAAGCCTATGATCGCAATGCCGTTCCATCCAAGCAATACCTATACTATTGATGAACTGAATGCAAATCTGGATGACATTCTTGCAGATGTTGAGAAAAAGGCGCAGGTAAGCCTGGATGGCAAGATCCCATTTACTCTTCGCAACAAGGTTGTAGATGGAAAGCTTTACGTAGATCAGGGAATCATTGCAGGATGTGCAGGTGGTGGATTTGAAAATATCTGTGCAGCAGCTGACATTTTAAGAGGTACCAGCATCGGTGCAGATGCCTTTACTTTAAGTGTATATCCGGCAAGTACTCCAATTTATATGGAACTGGCGAAAAATGGTGTTCTGGCAGATCTCCTTGAGACAGGTGCCGTTGTGAAGACTGCATTCTGCGGACCGTGCTTTGGCGCTGGTGATACTCCGGCAAACAATGCTTTCAGTATCCGTCATACTACCAGAAACTTCCCGAACCGTGAGGGTTCCAAGATCCAGAATGGCCAGATTTCTTCCGTCGCACTTATGGATGCACGTTCTATTGCAGCAACAGCTGCGAACAAAGGCTTCCTTACTTCAGCTGAGAATTTCACCGGTGAGTACAAAGGACAGAAATATTTCTTTGACAAAAACATTTATGCAAACCGTGTATTTGACAGTAAAGGTGTGGCGGATCCTTCTGTGGAGATCCAGTTTGGCCCGAACATCAAGGACTGGCCTAAGATGCCGGCACTTGCAGAGAATCTGGTATTAAAGGTTGTTTCTGAGATCCATGATCCGGTTACTACCACAGATGAGCTGATCCCATCCGGTGAGACATCTTCCTATCGCTCCAATCCTCTTGGACTGGCAGAGTTCACCCTTTCCAGAAAGGATCCGGCTTATGTTGGACGTGCAAAAGAAATTCAGAAAGCAGAGCATGCCATTGAGAATGGTGAATGTCCGGTAGAGGCAGTTCCGGAACTGAAACCGATCATGGACATCGTGCATAAAGATTACCCACAGGTCGGCAAAGGAAACCTGGGTGTGGGAAGTACGATCTTTGCAGTGAAACCAGGAGATGGTTCTGCACGTGAGCAGGCTGCATCCTGTCAGAAGGTACTTGGTGGCTGGGCAAATGTTGCCAATGAGTATGCAACCAAGAGATATCGTTCCAATCTGATCAACTGGGGAATGCTTCCATTCCTGATTCCGGCAGGAGATCTTCCGTTTAAGAATGGTGATTACCTGTTTTTCCCAGAAATCCGGAAAGCAGTAGAGGAAAAGGCTGACAATATTACCGGCTATGTGGTAAAGGAAAGCGGACTGGTACCATTCACCGTATCCTTGGGCGAGCTGACAGATGATGAGAGAGAGATCATCCTGAAAGGCTGCCTGATCAATTATAACAGAAAATAAAATGAGAAAATGGCAGGGAACTGTAAAAATGCAGTGCCCCTGCCTTTTTTACAGGGAAAGTTTTGACTAAATATTCAGAATAATTAAAATAATTGATACATATAACAGAAATAAAACGTAAAAAGAAAAACAAAACAGAAATAACGAAAAATATTATAAAGAAGTATTGACAAAACAAAAAAGGCGTGGTAATATAAGACCATCAAAAGAAAACAAGAGAAAAAAGAAAAGACGAGAAAGAAAAAGAAAGGAGATCAGTGATTCCAATGGGAACATAAGAGTACTTTTATCAATATAAGATTGACAGGGATCGCATTTCCTGCAAGAAGACCTGATACGAAAACCGTGAAATATAAAAATTCTGTTAATATTGAAATGAAATATACAGAAGAACCGTATCCAAGGTAATTATAGAAGCGATCACTTATATTGAATATCTGTCCCACCTGATACAAAGAATTCAGAATTTGTGTAAAGAAACATCTTCTGAAAAATATAACCCTTATCACAGATAAGAACGATATTTTGAGATCCATATTGTTACTTTAGAATATGAATCGAAGCTTTGCATCAGATGAATATCAGTTATCTGGTATTCCAGTCAGAAATACGTCAGGAACTTTGGCTCATATGTTTATTTTTCAACATCTGTTAAGAAAAATAGATCCGTAAGTGGTTTTGAATTTAAAAAGTTAAGTTTGGAATTGTTTATACACAGATTACGAGCATGAAGGTATCTCCGGTATTTCTGCAAATAAATTATAATCCGTGAGTTATAATTTAAATCTATAAAACTTTCTAAATAAACCGAATGATAAAAATCATATCGTTTATGAGCAGGAAATAAGAGAAGATATTTCAGATAAAGAAAACTGAATATAGAACAATTGAATACAGAAGCAGTAAAAATAGTTTTTTGAAACGAGGAAAAGACCATTGAATACTGAAGAATTTTAGGACGGTCATCATTTTGAACCCTAGTTAAAATGATGACCGTCCTTTTTGCTGTTGTAAATAAAACCCGGCTCGGCTATAATAAGGCACAGAAAAAAAGGAGAGAATAATATGTTTAACGGAAAAATGGAAGACCTGATTCTTTTTGAAGATAAAGACCTGATCGTGTGTCAGAAGCCCGCTGGGATCGCCGTGCAAAGTGCAGGAATCGGAAGTATGGATCTGGAAAGTTATCTGAAAAATTACCTTGCGGGAAAAAACGGAAGGGCTTTGCCTTATCTGGCGGTGATCCACAGGCTTGATCAGCCAGTAGAAGGCGTGCTGGTATTTGGAAAAAACCCATCTGCTGCAAAGAACCTAAGCAGGCAGATCACAGAAGGAAAAATGGAAAAAATCTATCTTGCAGTAACGTATGGAAAACCATTTGCAAAGGAAGGAATCCTGGAAGATTTCCTGAAAAAAGACGGAAGAACCAACACTTCAGCTGTAGTGCAAAAGGGAACTCCTGGAAGTAAAAAAGCCCGGCTTACCTTCCGGGTGCTGGAAGAGTGTACAGATCCTGTTACGAAAAAGCAAAAATGGCTGCTGTGTATTCACCTGGATACAGGCAGACATCATCAGATCCGTGTGCAGATGGCTAATGGGGGAATGGCTCTGGCCGGAGACCGAAAGTATGGAGGAGAAGAAATCCGGCAGAAGGGTACTTTGGGATTGTGCGCATACAGTCTGACTTTTTCCCATCCTTCATCCAAGAGGCTCATGAAGTATGAGACAATGCCAAAATCCCCTGTTTTTGAGGGATTTTTAGGACTAAAAAGATGAAAAAATAATGAAAACTATGGACGCGGGAAAGAAAATGTGTATAATGTAAAAGCAAGATAAAATTACGGTAAAATTCCTGGATGGCAGATGGGTTATCTGAATAAGAAAACATGTCCGCTTCAGGCCAGAATTGTGAAATGTGGAGTAACACACAGGAGGAATGAATAAAATGAGAAAAGTGGCAGTGATACCTGCTGTTCTTCTGACTATGTTATGTACTTTGACCGGATGTAAGAAGGAAGAGGTAGAAAAAGTGATCGCACCTCTGGTTGCAGATGTGCAGACAACCGAAGATTCACAGACAGCGCAGGAAGAAAGTGATCCCGTTATCCCAGAAATCGATACATCAGTGGAAATTCAGCCTGGCGCCAGAGTAGCAGTGGTCAGCAAGAGTACCAGCGGAGAATTCTGGAGTCTGGTGAAAAAGGGTATGGAGCAGGCCGTTGCAGATGTGAATGAGGCATATGGTTTTGGAAAAGATGAACAGGTATCCATGACATTTGAAGGTTCCAGCGATGAGAAGGATGTGGAGACACAGGTCAATACTCTGGATGCAGTGATCGCAGAGAATCCGGATGTGGTGTGCGTATCTGCAAGCGATATGGATTCCTGCCAGCCACAGCTGGAAGCTGCCAGGGAAAATGGGATTCCGGTGATAGCATTTGATTCCGGAGTCAGCGATACAAAGATGATAAGAGCCTTTCGTAGTACAGATAACGAGCGTGTGGGAGAGATTGCAGCGTACCGACTGGCTGTATCTATAGGAAAAATGGGAAAAGTCGCAGTATTTTCCGCACAGGAGAAGACACAGAGTATTCAGGAGCGTGTAGAGGGATTTACCAGCTATATTGAGAATTATCCGGATATAGAGGTTGTCAAGATCGTATACCAGGATCAGGTTGAGGACATGTCCGCAGCTATGCAGGAGGTATTGGAACAGTATCCACAGCTGGATGGCGTTTTCTGTACTAATGCAGATGTATCAGATCTGTATCTGGACCTGAAAAAAGATGAGACAAAAGACTCCATTGTAATGGTAGGTGTGGATGCCACGGAAAAACAGCAGCAGGCGATCCGCGATGGGAAAGAAGTGGGCGTGGTATCTCAGCAGCCGTACGCCATGGGCTATCAGACTATGTGGACTGCACTTTTGACTACTGCACCGAAGAAGAGTGTGGATATTGAGAGAACTGTGCGTATTGACCCAGCATGGATCGATCTTGATAATATTGACGATCCGACATACAGTGCATATCTGTATGATAATTAAGAGAAGCTTATAGAAAATCTGATTCATCGACAAAAAGCGAAATATTTTGTCAGTGGATCTGGGATACAGAAGAATTTTTTAGAGAACTGCCTTATAAAGCATTTTTGTGCCAGAGAATGGGAATGCTGATATAGGGCAGTTTTTTTGTGGTCAGGAACTCTGCTGGAATTCTCTGTAACACATTGCTTTTTAGGCAAACATGTCTGTTTTGTCTGAATTTTAGTCAGTGTGGAAATATTGTATAGCGACAGAACAGTGGAAATTTGTTAGCATAGAATTACTTTCGAAAATGTGAAAAAAATGACAATATGACAAAATTAGAGCACTGTTTTTCGACATTTTTCACAAAAAAGTTGCCATTTTGACCTGACTGTGTTAAAATCTGTCTATAAAATGTGGCAAGAACAGGAGGCATCTATGAAAAAATATAGTGATATTATGAAAAATCTGATAATGTTTACGCAGTTTGGATTTTCTTTTATTACTCCGTTGCTTCTGTGTCTTCTGATCTGCTGGTGGATGACAGTTGATCTGGGAGTAGGTGCATGGATATTTATTCCCGGATTTTTTTTCGGGCTGGGCGGGTCATTTACGGTAGCGTATAAGTTGTATCTTTCCGTTACAGGCCACCAGAAGAAAGAAGAGAAAAAGAATAAAGTATCATTTAACAGACATCATTAGAAGGGAGACTTATATGAGCGAAATGTTTGCAAATGTGCAGCCGGCAGTAAGAAAAGAGACAAAGAAGGTTGCCATTGGAACACTTGTGTGTGTAGTGCTGATGTGGGCTGTATTTGGAATCGGGCATCTGGTGAATCCGTCACAGATCCCTTTTGACTATACAGTGATCCTGGCAGGTGCCATTGGCGGGATCATAGCTGTGCTTAATTTTTTCCTGATGGGGCTTACCGTGCAGAAGGTGGTAGCCATGGAGGACGATAAGCAGGCGGCGATGAAGATGAAAGCCAGTTATACCCAGAGAATGATGGTACAGATCATCTGGGGAATTCTGGCAATTGCAGTACCATGCTTTCAGTTTGCAGCAGGGCTTCTTCCCTTACTGTTTCCCAATATTGTGATCAAGGCAGTGGGAATTCTGGGTAAGAAGCAGACTGCATGAAATCTGTATCAAGTTCAAAAGCCTTATCATGCAAGCATGAACAG
>CAKRRX010000032.1 GCA_934394595.1 uncultured Blautia sp.
ATATTTAAAACAGTATTATCATACCTCTTTTTGCGGAGAATTTCAACTAAATCTTTAAATTTATTATAATTAAATGTAGTCTGCGACACAATACACACCTTTTTGCCCTTTGGCGGAACAAAATCAAGTGCATCCTGTTCTGTGCGGATCACCGTATATGGACCCATACACCAGCCACAGATTCCCACAACTTCCGGATGATCCGGATCTCCAATGATCACCACATGGGAGCCGGCCCTGCTCTCCTTTTCCACGATCCTGTGGATCTTCAGCACAAAGGGACAGGTCACATCCACATAGGAAAGACCATATTCTTCCAGCCGGTCATAGACTTCCTTTCCTACACCATGGGAACGAATGACCACAGTACTGCCTTCCGGAAGTTTTTTCAGATCCTCTTCAGAAGCAACCTGAACGCCTTTTTTTTCCAGGTCACTGACTACCTCTTCATTGTGGATAATGGGACCCAACGTATACAGTCTGCCCTGGCAGCTTTGGATCAATTCGTATACCTTGTCCACTGCACGCTGTACTCCGAAGCAAAAGCCTGCTGTCTTTGCAACCTTTACTTCCATGCTTTATTCCACCTTTTCTCTGTATATTCCAAGGATAGTCTCCACCACTTCCTCAATATTCAGTTGGGAAGAGTCCACAAGGACAGCATCTTCTGCCTGACGAAGAGGAGAAATCTCCCTGGTCATATCCTGATGATCACGGATCTCAATATCTCTCTTGATTTTTTCCAGATCACAGGATTCCCCTTTTTTCAGGTATTCATCATATCTTCTCTTTGCTCTGGTCTTAACGCTGGCAGTGAGATAAATTTTCACCTGAGCATCCGGAAGAACCACAGTTCCAATATCCCGGCCATCCATAACTACATCATTCTTTCTGGCCAGATTTCTCTGAAGATTGAGAAGATGTGCCCGAACTGCCGGATTAGCAGATGTCTTGGAAGCCATATTTCCAACCTCTTCTGTACGGATGTGCTGATTTACATTTTCACCGTTTAGGATCACAACCTGCTCACCATTTTCATATCGGATGGAAACCTCAGCCTTTTCACAATTGTCTGCAACAGCCTGAGTATCCGTCCCTGCAATTTTATTATTTAACAGATAAAGCGCAACGGCACGGTACATAGCACCTGTATCTACGTAGATAAAGGACAGCTCCTTTGCCACTCTCTTTGCAATTGTGCTTTTTCCGGCTCCTGCCGGTCCGTCAATGGCAATGTTACATCCCATTTTTCCTCTGTTACCTCCTGGTATCTTATTTGCTGCAATTATTTCCATAATCTTTTTCGAAAATGAACTTTGAAATCACAGCCTTACTTCTTACATTTATAACAGATTTTTATTCATTTTTCAATGCCATAGCTGCCAGATATGCGGTGGACCAGGCAATCTGAAGATTATATCCACCTGTCACAGCGTCCAGATCCAACACTTCTCCGATAAAATAAAGATTCTTTACTTTTCTGGACTCCATGGTACCTGGCTGGACATCTTTCACCGAAACACCACCTCGGGTAATCACAGCTTCCTTGTACTCTCCCATTCCATTGATAGTAAATGGAAAAGCTTTTATCAGTTCTTCAAAATGGACTCTTTCTTCCCTGGAAATATCGTGAATCTTTTTCTCAGGAGAAATCCCTCCGATTTCCAGCATCACCGGTGTCAAAGAAGAAGGGAAAAGCACCCCGATCACATTTTTAAACTGCTTATTCTGTCCGGCTTCAAACTCCCGAAGAATTCTGGCATCCAGCTGTTCCATGGTAAGTGCCGGTTTCAGATCCAGATATGCATTCAGCTCTCCATATTTTTTCAGCTGTTTTCCAATGTGGGCGCTGGCAGATAAGATCATGGGGCCTGTCACTCCAAAATGGGTAAACATCATTTCCCCAAAATCCCTGAAAAGTACCTTTTTTCCGGATTTTATGGTAAGCTCTGCATTTTTCAGGGAAAGCCCCTGAAGCCTTGGAATATAATCTTCCTTTGTGCGAAGAGGAACCAAAGACGGAGAAAGTTCTGTCACATTATGTCCAGTCTCCCTGGCAAAACGATAGCCATCGCCGGTAGATCCGGTAGACTGATATGAAAGTCCTCCGGTAGCTACAAGGACGTGATCACCCTCAAAAATTCTTCCATCTGACAGAGTTACACCGGTCGCCTTGCTGTGATATGCATTTTTCCCATTCTCCTCTGGATCCTCATAGGAATCCACATTCACTGCTTTCACTTCTGTATGAAGATGGATCCTGGCTCCTGCCTTTTTCAATTCCCGTTCCAGTCCGCGGATAATATCAGAGGAATGATCAGACACAGGGAACACCCTGTTTCCCCTTTCTGTTTTCAGCGGTACCCCTGCCTCTTCAAAAAATGTCATCACATCCTGTGGTGTATAAGAATAAAAGGCACTGTACAGAAATTTGGGATTGGACATCACTGCTCCAAACAGTTCTTCTGTGTTACAGTTATTTGTAACATTGCATCTTCCTTTTCCTGTAATATATACTTTTTTTCCAAGCTTCTCATTTTTCTCCAGAATATGAACCTCATGTCCGGCTCTCGCCAGATAGACGCCAGCCATCATCCCGGCAGCTCCACCGCCTATGATCAATATTTTGCTCATTCATACGCCTTTCAGAAATCTGTTATCCTTACCATTTCCAATTTATGGAATTTCAAACAGATTTACGTTTATTTTTCAAAAAGACACGTGCAAATCTTTCCTCTGCACGTGCCTTTTTGTCTATTACCAGCTACGCAAACTTCGCGTTGCTGGTAAATTATTCATCTCTGATTATACCGGATATGCTCCGTTTTTTGTATCAGCAGCAGTCTCATCTATCTTTGTCTGCTGAGCCTGACGATACTTGAAGAAATCAGTAGCTACCTGTGGGAACAGTGCATAGGACAATACATCCTCATCCTGCTCTTTGTACTGAGCCATCTCACCCTCAAGCTTATCCAGCTCATTGTCAAGAAGATCTGCCGGACGGCATGTGATCGGCTGTGTATCGCCAATACACTTCTTCTGAACTTCCGGATTAAACGGTTTTGCTGTTGCACCATATTTTCCGCTGAGAACATCTTTTGTCTCTTTGGTAACCATCTTATATCTCTCGCCCATGAGAACATTGAATACAGCCTGTGTACCAACGATCTGAGAAGATGGAGTAACAAGTGGCGGCTCACCAAGGTCTTTACGAACACGTGGAACCTCTTCCAGAACATCATAGAATTTATCTTCTGCATGCTGCTCTTTCAGCTGGGAAGTAAGGTTGGATAACATACCGCCTGGTACCTGATACAGAAGAGTCTTGATGTTTACGCCAAGGTTCTTCGGATTCAGAAGGCCGCTCTCAAGAGCCTCATCACGCATTGGACGGAAGTAGTCTGCGATTTCAGCAAGAAGCTGCTGGTCAAATCCGGTATCGTATGGAGTACCCTTGAAGGTCTCAACCATAACCTCTGTTGCAGGCTGTGAAGTACCAAGTGCAAATGGAGACATTGCAGTATCAATGATATCAACACCAGCTTCAACAGCTTTCAGATAAGTCATGGAAGCCACACCTGATGTGTAATGTGTATGAAGATCAATCGGAATCTTAACAGTCTCTTTTAATGCTGTAACAAGCTCTGTTGCCTTATATGGAAGAAGAAGTCCTGCCATATCCTTGATACAGATGGAATCTGCACCCATTTCCTCGATACGCTTTGCAATGCTTGTCCAATACTCAAGAGTATAAGCATCACCCAGTGTATAAGAAAGAGCAACCTGTGCATGTCCATGCTCTTTGTTTGCAGCATGTACAGCAGTCTGAAGGTTACGAAGGTCATTCATACAGTCAAAGATACGGATGATATCAATACCATTTGCCAGAGATTTCTGAACAAAATACTCAACAACATCATCTGCATATGGACGATATCCAAGAATATTCTGGCCACGGAAAAGCATCTGCAGCTTTGTGTTCTTGAATCCGTCACGTAATTTACGAAGTCTTTCCCACGGATCCTCATGAAGGAAACGAAGGCTGGCATCAAAAGTAGCTCCACCCCAGCACTCTACTGCATGGTAGCCTACTTTATCCAGTTTATCAACGATTGGAAGCATCTGCTCTGTTGTCATACGGGTTGCAATCAGGGACTGATGTGCATCACGCAGAATGGTTTCCACAATTTTAACAGGTTTTTTTTCAATTTCTGCCATAATTGTTCTCCTTATATTTTTATAATGAAGTGATATCAGGGGCAAAAGGTCAAAAAGCTGTTCATGCTTGCATGATAAAGCTTTTGAACTTGGGCCCCGCCGAACATGAGGAAGTAGCGATTTACACAGTAAATCAGCGGATTCCGAATGTTCGAGAATTGCGGGAGCAGCTTCGCTGCGAAGCAATTCGTGGATATCAAGTTAGGGGCAAAATACCTTTGACCCTAACCTCATGAAGTTTCAAGGTCGAACAGCCTTATGGTGCAAGCACGAACGGCTTTTCGACTTTGGAGCCCTGACATTATCAGATTCCGTAAATAGCCATAAATGCACCGGCAGCTACTGCTGTACCGATAACACCGGCAACGTTTGGTCCCATTGCATGCATCAGAAGGAAGTTGGTAGGATCGGCCTCAGCACCAACCTTCTGGGATACACGGGCTGCCATAGGTACCGCTGATACACCGGCGGAACCAATAAGCGGATTGATCTTGCCATGAGTGAGTTTGCACATAATCTTTCCAAGCATAACGCCGCCGAAAGTACCGCATGCAAATGCCACAAGACCTAATACAACGATCTTCAGAGTATCTGCATTTAAGAATGCCTCAGCACTTGTAGATGCACCAACGGAAGTACCAAGAAGGATTACGACGATGTACATAAGTGCATTGGAAGCGGTCTCTGTAAGCTGTTTTACAACGCCGCACTCTCTGAACAGGTTACCAAGCATCAGCATACCAACCAGAGGAGCAGTTGTAGGCAGGATCATGCAGACAACGATTGTGATCACGATTGGGAAAAGGATCTTCTCAAATTTGGATACAGGACGAAGCTGCTCCATCTTGATCTTACGCTCTTCCTCAGTTGTAAACAGCTTCATGATCGGAGGCTGAATGATCGGAACCAGTGACATGTAAGAATATGCAGCCACAGCGATAGGTCCCATCAGGGCACTCTGACCAAGCTTACCTGCAAGGAAAATGGAGGTCGGGCCGTCAGCACCACCGATAATGGAGATTGCTGCTGCTGCCTTACCATTAAATCCAAGGAAGATTGCAAGGAAGTAAGCCATGTAAATACCAAGCTGTGCTGCAGCACCCATCAGGAAGCTCTTCGGGTTTGCGATCAGCGGACCAAAGTCTGTCATGGCACCTACACCCATGAAGATCAGAGATGGAAGGATACTCCACTCATCCAGAATGTAGAAATAATGAAGAAGACCACCAACACCATTGGACATGTCTTCCGGATTCGCCATAATGTCCGGATAAATATTAACAAGAAGCATACCAAATGCAATGGGAACAAGCAGAAGCGGCTCAAATCCCTTTGCAATGGCAAGATATAAGAATACACAAGCAACCGCGATCATCAGGTAGTTACCCCATGTCAGGTTAAAGAATGCAGTCTGATGGATCAGGTTGGACAAAGTGTCTGCTACGTAAGACATCCTATTACCTCCCGACTTAGTTCATTGTTGCCAGGGTATCTCCATTTTCTACAGAGGCACCTTCTGCAACATCAATGCTTGCAACGGTTCCATCCTGAGGAGCTACTACCGGGATCTCCATCTTCATGGATTCCAGGATGACAATGCTGTCACCAGCTTTTACAGCCTGGCCAACGCTTGCTACGACTTTCAGAACCTTTCCAGGTACGGAAGCTGCAACTTTTACAGAGCCTGCTCCGGCTGCTGCTTTCGGTGCTGCCTTTGGTGCAGGTGCTGCCTTAGGAGCTGCTGCAGGTCTTGCTGCTACTGGTGCACAAACGCTTCCAGTCTCTTCAACTGTTACTTCATATGCTGTTCCGTTAACGGTAATTGTATAACTTTTCATTTTAGGATCCTCCTGTACTTATCTTGTTTTACGATTGATTTTGCGGATGGATCGAACAACAAATCCATCAGTAGTGGTTCCCTCAGCTGCTGCAATAGCTGCTGCGATAACCGCGATCAGTTCTGTATCATCAGCTGCTTCCTGTACTTCCACCGGTGCTGCCACTGGAGCCGGTGCAGGTGCTGCTGCCTGAGCCTTTTTCTTAGCTTCCGGGTTCGGAATGAATCTGAACAGAGAAATCAGGAAACTCAGGAAAATAAGAACGATGAACACAATGGAAATACCCATAATGGTATTCATAACAGCCTGTCTCAGTGTTTCTGCCTTGGACAGCGGAAATTCCGGCTCAACAGTAAGTTCTGTAGGAGAAAGTGTGCTGCCATCAAGTTTGTAGATGAACTTAACCTCGGCTTTTTCAAAGCTTGCAGGTACTGTAACATTATAGCCGTCTCCGGATTTTTCAAATGTGATATCACCTGTTCTCTCTTTGAGAGTGCCAAGACTGTCTTTAACATCCTTCCAGGCTGTTACTGCCTGAAGTGTAAAATCATTGCCAGGCTGACTGAGATAATTTTCAATATCTTCATCGCCAAGGCTAATGATGGTATCTGTAACAGTTCCCAGCTGGCTTGTTATCATCTGCTTTGTACTTTCATCCACTTCGCTGTCTGAAGCCCAGACTGCGGATACATTAGATAACATCAGAACAGCGATCATCAAAAGCGCTGTGAGGACAGAAGATACTCTTTTCGAAATCTGTTTCATATGCTCCACCTCGCTTAGACCGTACCGTGTTTCTTAGACGGACGTTCTTCCCTCTTTGTGAACAGCATCTCAAATGCACCGATCACATATTTTCTTGTATCAGCAGGGCTGATGATGGTATCTACATAACCTCTTGCTGCTGCAGAGGATACAGAATTCTGAAGTTCTCTGTACTGTGCTGCTTTCTCACTAAGAGCTGCAGCATCGTCTCCTGCATACATGATCTTAGCTGCAAGGTCAGCGTCCATCATACCGATTTCTGCATTCTCCCATGCATAAACCATGTCAGCACCGATTGCCTTGCTGTTCATAGCTGTGTAAGCAGTTCCAAATGCCTTGCCGATGATCACATTTACCTTCGGAACAGTAGCATCAGCAAAAGCATGTACCAGCTGTCCGACAGATTTAGCCATCATCTTCTCGCTGCATACAGTAGCCTCAAAACCATTAACATTTGTAAGAGTAAGTACCGGGATCTCAAAAGCATCACAGAATTTCACAAAATCTGCTGCTTTTCTTGCCCCTCTTGCAGAAAGGCTTCCGTCAGACTCCCAAACCTTGTTTCCCTCAGCGTCATAGCTCTCGCTTCTGTTTGCAACAGCACCAACAGTAGCACCGTTCAGTCTGATAAATCCAACTGCAACATTCTTACCGTAATCGGCTTTTACTTCGAAGAATTCTCCATTGTCTGCGATCTTGGAAAGTGCAATAGCAGTATCGCCTGTGCAGTTCTCAATATCCTCACATGCACGGTTCAGATCATCTGTACATTCCATGTAAGAATCTGTGTCTTCACAGTTAGATGGCAGATATGTTACCAGTTCACGGATCTTTCCAAGGATCTCATCCTCAGTGCCGATTCCGTCTACAAGACCTGTCTCTTCGCTCTGGAATTTAGCTGTGGAAGTATCACATTTGGAAACATTGTTGCCTGCAAGGGCATTTGGGGTATTTACAAACAGCTTACCTTTCTTCTCTTCTACAAAAGTGAAGTCCGTAAGTGCCGGTACAAGTGCCATACCACCACCACAAGTGCCAAAAATTCCTGTGATCTGAGGAATCAGTCCGGAAGCCAAAGTCTGTTTCATATAAATCTCACCGAATGCTTCCAGTGCGTCTGTTGCCTCCTGAAGACGCAGTCCTGCACAGTCGATCAGGCCGATTACCGGAGCGCCGGTCTTCATAGCCATATCATAAAGTCTGGTGATCTTCTTTGCATGCATTTCACCAACAGTTCCGTTCAGTACGGAAACATCCTGGCTATATACATACACCAGATTTCCATCAATTACACCATATCCGGTGATAACACCGTCTGAAGGTGCCTTTTTCTCAGTCATGTTGAAATCTGTATTTCTGGCTGTTACACTTTGGCCGATTTCAACAAAACTGTTTGCGTCAAGCAAAGAAGTGATTCTTGTGCCCGCTAAGCTTTGTGTTGCGTTACTCATTCTTTCTTGCCCTCCATTTTATAATAATTTAAAAGTATAACCAAAAAATCTGCCGATTCTAATTGTACATTTTTTCACACAACTTTTCAATACTTTTCCGTGTTTTTATGCAAAAAAATCCCCCTGTTTTCGGGGGATTTTTTGTTATATCATACATATTCCATCCTGATTTTTAGTGAAAAAAGTCATGAAACACCTTGTTTATACACCAAATATAGGTAATTTTGCCGATATTGCGATCTGAAACAACTGGATACTCATCCAGTATCACTTCTCCAAGGCTGAATATCACTCTGCCAATTTCCTGACCTTTTTTTACAGGTGCCTGCAGTTCCTTTTCCATACGCAGAGTACATACCACTTTTTCATCTTCTTTTACCAGAACCTGTTTCTCTTTGTCTGTAGTTTCTGCCTGGATCACACCTCTGACACAGCTTTTCCCGGCACCATCCTTCCAGCTCTCATAGGTTTCCGGCACACCACCTTTTACAGTTACTTCCGGAATCCTTGGTTCCTTCCAATAAGACTCCTTATGGTAATTCGCTTTTCCATATTCCAGAAGCTTCATGGTATCTTTCCATTTGTAAGTTTTATTATTAGGCCAGCCACAGCCCAACAGGGCAATGATATAGGATCTCCCGTCATTTTCACAAGCAGCAACATAGCAATAGCCTGCATTTCCCGTAAAACCGGTTTTTCCAGAAACCGCATCGGGAGTCATATCCAGAAAAGCATTGGCATTATGCACCGAAAACTGCCTTTTACCGGAAAGATCTGTAAAAGAATAGTCCCTGGTCTGGGTAATATGGACAAAAGTCTTATTTTTTACTGCATATCTCATGATCAAAGCCAGGTCTCTGGCAGTGGTCTGATGCACTCCACCTTCATCTGCACTGTCAAGGCCGTTTGGTGTGACAAAATGAGTATTGGTACAGCCGATCTTTTTAGCCTTTTCATTCATCATTGCGGCAAAGCCAGCCTCAGAGCCTCCTATTGCCTCAGCAATGGCAACTGCAGTATCATTATGGCTTTTCAGCATCAGAGAATAAAGAAGATCCTCCAGATGATACTGCTCTCCTTCTTTTAGATTCAGTTTTACTTCCGGCTGGGCTGCTGCATTTCTGGAAACCATCACATAATCATCCCCGGATCCGTTTTCCAGGGCGAGTATGCAGGTCATGACCTTTGTTGTACTTGCATTAGGCCTTGGCACATACCCCTTTTTTTCATACAACACTCTGCCAGAATCCCCATCCATAAGAACCGCTGAAAGGGCATACAGATTTCCCGGCCCTTCTGTACTGGTCATATCCACAACAGCAGGTATCATCTGTACCACCGAACTTTTCTGATCTGTGGCTGCCACACTGCTACACAGATAAAGAAACAGTACTGCCGCCAATATCCCCCCTGTTTTCTTCTTGCTTTTCATACTCTCCCCTCTCTGTCTGAAATCCCTTTGGAAAAATCACCGGTAGATTCAAAAGCTCTTTCTATCATTTATTTTACGCAGACCTGTCCCGGATATGACAAAAGACCCAAATGCTTCTTTCGGAAGCATTCGGGTCTTTATCTCATTAACCATTATAAGTTCTATCCCATCTTTCAGACAAGGGCTTATTTTCTTTTGAAAGGTTATATAATTCCATCAGTTCTGACGGTGCTTCCTGCACTGCGGCCACATATAGAAGATCCAGCTCCTTCACAGGCTCCTGGCTGCCCCCTGCAGGCTTACACATCATAAAATGATCGATCAGTGCAGACTGAGCTTTATGTCCCCCAAGACTGGAAATTTTCGCACAAAGGTTCCGCCGTCTGCCTCCATCATCACACACCAGCTGATTGGTTATCCATTTCATCAGCTTCAGACTCAAAAGGATATTTTCTGTTTTCACAAGTGGAAAAGCCCTGTGGATCACTTCTGCATTTTCTTTTTTTGCAGCAATACACTCGGAAGGATAATAGTGACAGGGATCTTTACCGCTTTCTTCCATGAGAAATCTGTCAAACTCAATTTCAAGAAGGCTGTGAGGGATACGTCCCTTATCATTCATTTCATTTACAAAAGGATGACAGGAAGAGTCAAGAAGATAATGACATCCAAAACCGAGAAGATAGGCAAGCAGTGGCTCGTCCTTTCTCTCCCTGACCTGTTCCATTCCCTGTTCAAAAAAGGCTCTGGCTTTTTCTTTATGCATCCGGTACCCTACGCCGCTTACATGATTTTTAAATATAAAATAATAGAAAAAAATATCCGGCCCATGAAGTCCGATCCTGTACAATTCACCATTTTCACGGATAATTCTTTTCACTTCTTTTGGCATCTGCCGATAAACTTTTTTTCCAAAAAGATCATGTGCATATGTTGTAGGCATTTTTCCATCTCCCAACTTTAGTAGCTTTATACATCCAGCCGCAGCTGTACCTCTTCTTCTGCCTCTGCTTTAAAATCTGCCAGTTTTACAGGATCTACAGAAGGTAGTTCCTCAATTCCCTGAACTCCGAAGGTCCGGAGAAATTCTTCTGTGGTTCCAAAAAGAATGGGGCGTCCCGGTGCATCCAGTCTGCCCAGCTCCTTTACCAGGTTATATTCCACCAGCTTATTTACCGCATGATCACTTTTTACTCCACGGATCTTCTCAATCTCTGCCTTTGTAACCGGCTGTTTATATGCAATAATAGACAAGGTTTCCAGCATTACATCTGTAAGCGCCGGTTTTTTCGGCTGCATGGCTATGCGGATCAGACAGCCGTAATAATCCCGCTTGGTACAAAGCTGATAAGAATCCTCCAGTTCAATAATCTGGATTCCCCTTCCCTCATCCCGATATTTATCCATCAGATTGTGAATCAGCTTTTCTGTGGTAGGCTTGTCCTGCTGGATCGCTTTTGCAATCTGTCCAAGCTCCACAGCATCTCCCATTGTGAACAGTATAGCCTCAATGGCCCCTTCCAGTCGTTTGATTTCCATACTTTATCCTTCCTCTGCAAATTCCGTCAGGTTCTTCCAGGTATCCGGTTCTGTCACAACATCAATATGGATATCGTCAAAAATTTCTTCCTGTACCACATGAATGTGACCCATTTTGATCAGTTCCAGCACAGAAAGGAAAGTAACGATCACCTGTACTCTGGAACACTGCTTTTTCAGCAGGTCCTTAAAGCTGAAGGTTCTGTGGTTTTTTGCAAATTCTTTCATCTCAAGCATTTTATCAGACAGGCTTACTTCCTCTTTCTCAATCTTTCCGAACTGACTTCGGATAGGATCTCTTCTGTCATCCTGTCTGCGTATGATGGACTGATAAATGGAATTTAACTTTTCCAGGGTCAGTCCTGCAAGAAGTTCCGAAGGATCCACCGGCTCCCTGTACTGAAGGACCTCTTCCGGGACATCCGCTTTCCGGTAATACACCCCGCTTGCATCATCCATCTTGTCCCGAAGCTCGTAAGACATATATTTGTACATCTTATATTCCAGAAGCTTCTGTACAAGCTCGGCTCTTGGGTCTTCCTCTTCTCCCTCTTCATTTACTTCCTTGGGTAGAAGCATCCTGCACTTGATATCCAGAAGAGTGGCAGCCATAACCATAAATTCACTCATCACGCCCAGATCTTCTTTTTCCATTGCGTGGATGTATTCCATATACTGGTCTGTGATCTCCACAATAGGGATATCGTAAATGTCAATTTTATTTTTGTCTATAAGGTGAAGGAGCAGATCAAGCGGCCCCTCAAAAACATTCAGTTTTACTGAAATAGCCATGAACTTTCCTCTCTTCCCTTATGGCTTCATATTGATCAGGATCAGTTCTCTTGGATTGTGTATCCGAAGGGGAATGGTATGCTCCCCAAGTCCAGGACTGACGATCATACACTGTTCTCCTTTATAAAAATCTCCGCAGCAATACCTGGGAAACGGAATAAACTGGGAACTGATAGCTCCAATGTGTCTGGAAAACCGGATCACTCCCCCGTGATAGTGTCCGGAAAGAATCAGATCTGCACCCCATGTAAAATAAGTCTTACCATATTTTGGATTATGAGCCAGCAAAATATTGATTTCTTCTTTGCGGCAGCATCCTATAAGTTCCTCCATTTTTTCTTTTGTAAGCCTGGGGGAAAACGGCTTATGGTAGTATTCCAGAGGAAGTTCCAGCCCATTCACGGTAAAATAGTCTTCTCCCAATTGAATTATTCTTTTTTCGTTGCACAAAACAGAAATCCCCAGCTGATTCAGGTGTGCTTCGTAATTCAGGTACTCATTCCGATAGGGATGTTCTGCCCCGTTCATTTTGGATTCATGATTTCCAGGGCCATAAAAAACAGGATATCTGGCGGCAAGCTTTTCCAGAAGTTTTTGTGCGGTTTCCAGAGTCTGCGGCTCCATACGCACCGCCATATCCCCGGCAATCAAAACTGCATCTGGTGCGTATCTGTCAATTTCTCCCAGCAAATCAGCATTGTCTTCTCCAAAGCTGCTGCCGTGAAGATCTGCGAGAAGTGCAAAGCGAACCCCTTCCTTATTTTTTATTTTCCGATTATGGATCTGGTAGGTTACTGTCTGGAATTTTTCCATATATCTCCTTTATTTTCCAAAGCCACAGTTTGGGAATGTGCAGACTTTACAGTTCAGGCACAGACCGCCCTCTCCATAAGCCGCCACTTCTTCAGCAAAAATTTCATCATCTGCCATAATTCTGGGAAGTACCAGATCAAATACCGTACGCTTTGCATACATAACACAGCCTGGCAGCCCCAGAATAGGGACACGCTTTCCATCCTTTTCGTAATAAGCGATCAGAAGCATGGCTCCAGGAAGCACAGGGGCTCCATAGGTAACCACCCTTGCCCCTGTATCCCGGATACCGCCAGGTGTCCTGTCATCTGGATCAACGCTCATTCCGCCGCTGCAGATTACCAGATCTGCACCCTGATGGATAAATTCCAGAATATCTGCCGTGATCTGGGCTTTATCATCTCCGGGAGTAGTCTGTCCTATGACTTCAGAAGGATATTCTGCCACTTTTTCTTTTAATACCGGAGTAAAGGTATCCTGGATCAGACCCTTTTTCACCTCACTTCCGGTGGTAACGATTCCCACTTTTTTGTAGTGATAGGGAAGTATGGAAAAAATCGGCTCCGGCCCTGCCACTTCTACTGCCTTGTCCATTTTTTCTTTCTCTATTACAAGAGGAATGATCCGGGTACCTGCCAGCTTATCCCCCCTTTTTACAGGAAAATCCCCATGGCGGGATGCGATCATCATCTCTCCCAGGGAGTTTACAGCAAGAAGAGCATCTCTTCGGATTTTCAGTATTCCGTCTTCGTCTGCGATCAGCTCAATCTTACCCTCTTTCACATCAGAACCATGCATGGAGGAACCTGCACAGATTTTATATAAAATATCAGCTCCTTCATTTTCATGAAGGATTCCCTCTTTTTTCTCCCACACAAACAGATGCTCTTTTCCAACTGAGAGGAGCAGGGGAATGTCTTCCTCTTTTACAATGTGGCCTTTTGAAAAGAGAACACCCTTTTTCTCATCCTTGATGATCTGAGTGATATCATGGCAAAGGATATGTCCTACTGCGTCTTCTGTCCTTATTTCTTTCATTTTATCTGTCCTTTCACTGGCAAACCAATTATAATCCGGCTTTAATCAATTTTGCGTAAGCACCGTCTTTTTCCATCAGCTCCTGATGAGTTCCTTCTTCTGCAATTCCATCCTCTGTAAGTACCAGGATTCTTCTGGCATTTCGGATGGTAGAAAGTCTGTGTGCGATGACAAAAGTCGTTCTGTCCTTCGCAAGACGTTCCAAAGATTCCTGTACCACTTTTTCACTTTCATTGTCAAGGGCAGAAGTAGCCTCATCAAAAATAAGGATTGACGGATTTTTCAAAAATGCCCTGGCAATAGAAAGGCGCTGCTTTTGTCCACCGGAAAGCTTCACACCACGCTGTCCGATATCTGTACCATAATTATCCGGCATTTCCATGATAAAATCGTGGGCATTTGCCAGCTTGGCTGCACGGATCACTTCCTCGTCTGTGGCATCCGGGCGTCCATAACGGATATTTTCCATAATATTTCCAGAAAACAGGTATACATCCTGCTGTACAATCCCAATTTGATTTCGAAGATCTTTCAATTTAATCTTTCGGATATCTTTTCCATCCAGATAGATGGCGCCTTCCGTCACATCATAGAATCTGGGGATCAGACTGCAAAGGGTGGTCTTTCCTGCACCGGATGTACCCACAAGTGCCACGTAATCTCCCGGCTTTACTTCCAGATTCACATGGGAAAGAACCTTCTCGTCGTGATCTTCATAATGGAAGGACACATTTTCAAAACGGATATCTCCATTTACATGATCCAGAGCTACTGCATCCGGCGCATCTTCAATATCCGGTGCAATAGACATCATTTCCAGGAAACGGTCATATCCACTGTAGCCATTCTGGAACTGCTCTGTAAAATTCACCAGCTTGGTAACCGGCTCTGTAAAGTTATTGATATACAAAAGGAAGGTCACCAGATCTGTGGCGCTTAAATCTCCGGAAGCCAGAAACATCGCTCCGGAAATCAGTGCTGTAACTGTGATCAAAGTAGTAAATGCATCCATTCCCGCATGATAACCTGCCATATAATGATAGGTCACACGCTTGGCATCTACAAAACGTTCATTTCCTTTACGGAATTTCTCGATCTCACGTTTCTCATTTCCGAAGGATTTTACCACACGGATACCGGAAAGGCTGTCTTCGATCTGACTGTTGATCTCACCCATACGCACACGGTTTTCCTTAAACGCACTTTTCATTTTCTTATTATAAACCAGCGCATAGATCAGCATCACAATCACCACTGCAAAGCAGAGCAGAGCCATCTGTGGCTTCACATTCATCAGAATGATCAGCGCACCAAACAGCTTGATCACAGATATCAGAATGTCCTCCGGTCCGTGGTGGAGCAGCTCTGTGATATCAAAAAGGTCACTGGTGATCCTGGAAAGAAGGTGACCAACTTTCTGATTGTCATAAAATGCAAAGGAGAGCTTCTGATAGTGGCTGAAAATCTCATTTCGCATATCATGTTCAATGTAAGCCCCCATCATATGGCCATAATAAGTGATAAAATAACGGCTGCCCAGCTGTACCAGAATCAGCGCCAGCATTCCGATGCCGATTTTCAGGATCACGGACTTGGCATCCTGTGCAGACATTTCCCCTACAGTATTCATCACATATCTTACCAAAAGAGGAATGACCAGAGTCACTACTGCTCCCAGAAATGCAAAAAACAGATCTGCCAGAAACAGACCTTTGTAAGGTTTATAATAGCTGGCAAGCTGCTTTAACTTGCCTGGCTGTTTTTTCTCTTGTTTCATGTGTTCCCCCTCATCTTTTTGGGCATATAGCTGAAAAAAGCTTGTGATGCAGAAATCTCCTCCTGTGGCGGGACTTTTACAACCACCACTTTCTTTTCTCCCAAAATGGTTCTGCCCGATTTTCATACAGAGTTTATTATAAACCGACAGGGATGGTTTTGTCAAAAAGCTTCTGCAATTATTTTTTCCAGACAATTTTTATAGGTAGCCTTTTCTACCGTTTCTGCAAACAGGATATTTACAGATCCCAGCTTTTTGCCATCCCGGGAATATTCCAGAGTTCCTGCGATCTCCCCTTCTTTTACAGGAGCCTGTGTTTTTAATTCCAGATGCAGGGTTTTCTGAATTTCTCCTGTATTTTTTCCAGTGGTATCAAGATACCGGAAAGGCTTTTCGTACTTCACCTCCACTTCCGGCTTTGTTCCTTTTCGCACTTCGACGAATGGAAGCTTCTCGGGATTTTCATCGGTATACAGACTGCATTTGGAAAAACCATAGTTCAACATGGCTGCTGCATCTTTGAAGCGCACCTTGTAATCCGGAGCAGCCATCACTACAGAAATCAGAGTAATGCCGCCTTTTTTCGCCACTGCTGATACACAGTATTTTGCAAGGCTGGTGCTTCCGGTTTTCAGGCCTACACAGCCTTCATAGCTTCTTAACAGCTTGTTGGTATTGGTCAGGCCAAATTCTTTGGAGCCCTGCCTGGTGACATGGGTG
Source organism: uncultured Blautia sp. (assembly GCA_934394595.1). Classification (GTDB taxonomy): domain Bacteria; phylum Bacillota; class Clostridia; order Lachnospirales; family Lachnospiraceae; genus Blautia_A. Next base: position 16,384 of record CAKRRX010000032.1, read on the forward strand.
ATATTTTCCATCCAGATAGAAGAATATTTCAGTATTTTGGGATATTTTGTAATCAGTTCCCGGCTCATGATGGCGATATCTCTGGCTGTGGTATAATGATCTGCAGAGTCCGTCAGTCCGCAGCAGTCCACAAAATGGGTATTCTCCATTCTAAGTCCCGCAGCCCGCTCATTCATCTGACGGACAAATTCCTGCTCGCTTCCTCCGATGTGTTCTGCCATTGCCACACTGGCATCATTTCCGGATGCAATGACAATGCATTTGATCATGGTTTCCACATCCTGCGTTTCCCCCTCTTCCAGAAAAACCTGGGAGCCACCCATGGATTTGGCATAGGCACTGGTGGTAACCGTGTCTGTCATTTGCAGGCTGCCATTTTCCAGTGCATCAAAGATCAGGATCAGAGTCATGATCTTGGTAATGCTGGCAGGGCTGCGGCGTGTGTCCGGATCTTTCTCATAAATCACAGTGCCTGTGCTGGCCTCCATCAAAAGAGCAGACGGAGCAGTGACCAGGGTGTCATCTGTTGGCTCAGGTGATGTTATTTCATCTGTGCACTTTATATTCCCGGCATATGTAAGGGTGCAGCTGCCAGGGGCAGCAACGAGACTGACAAGCAGAAGAAAAAAGAAGGCTCTTTTTATTGGTTTTTGGAACATGCGTAATCTCCTGGGGAAAATAGGTTCTACTATATTCTAAAATGCAGCACAGAGTTTTATGCATAAAAAAACAAGTTCCAGCCGAACGCAGGAAGGGAGCGGTATTGTGTAGCTCCCAGCCACAATGCGTCCGGCTGGAATTTTTATTCATTATCCATTGTAAGCTTTTTTATTTCTTCTTTCGTCATTTCCTCCACATGAAACGTCGCGGTTCCCTGTCCGCTTTCGCTGGTAATATACAGACAGGTTGCATTACTAGCGTCCATGTTTCCATAAATTGTCAGGTACGCATTCTGGATCTGGATGGCATAAACCGGTTTTTCATTCCAGAACCACGCCTGTTCCTCTTCATTCCACTTCATTCCCAATGCTTTATAGAGATAACCGTTTGTGTCCATTTCTCCTTCTACTACAGTTCCCACGCTTTCTTTTATTGACTCTCCCAGGTTCTGTCCGTCTGCAACCACAGTTGTAATGGAATCATCAAAAGCTGTTTCCCAGGCATCCTCGGCTGCCGTTCCCAAAGAAGCTGCGACAGTCTCATCATCCGTGGTTTCCACAGCTTTTGACGGATCAGACGGATAGGTTTTGATCACATCGTTTCCATTCTCATCTACATAACTTTCTGCATAAGCTCCTACACTTTCGGGCAACAGTGTACCAATGCCGGCTGTTCCCAGCACTGCGGCACAGATTCCAAGGGCAATCCTCCTTCCCTTCATTCCTTTTCTTTCCTTGTCTGTAATCTTTAATTTCTTCATAAAAAATGCTCCCTTCTTCTTTTGATTATAGTAAAAAGAATAGAGCATTTTGTTGTGTTCTTTATGTAGGTGATATGTGTTTTTTGTGGAGAAATAGCTTTTTGTGAATTATAATCTTCCACTGCCGTCCAGTTCACGCAGTTTTCTGCGAATTCTTTTCTCCGGACGCCATCCCTCTTGTGGCAGTCTTTATACTGTAAAGACAGATGGGAATGTTGTACAGGCAAGCTGTCACCCACGCAGTCTGATCTGCAAAACAGATAGCAGTATAGCCAAAAGCCCCCACAAATCCCAGGCTGACAATGGTTCTGGCGATCATTTCTGTCACACCGGAAAGTACGGCTCTTGTAGAATAACCAAGTCCCTGTGTGATCATACGTGCAACGATTAAAATTCCAAGACACCAGTAGAAAAATCCCAGACACCGCAGATATTTTGCGGAAGCATCCAGTACATCCGCTGCACTTTTATTCACAAAGATCATGGAAAGAGGTCTTCCTGCAAAAATCAGGATCAGCCCTGCAAAAAGCCCATATCCACAGGCAATTGCAAGTGCCTGCCGCATCCCCTTTCGGATACGGTCCAGCTGTCTGGCTCCCAGATTCTGGCTGCAAAATACAGAAGCTGCCGTGCCAAAAGCATCAAAAGGACACATGGTGAACTGCTTGATCCTCATTCCTGCGGTAAAGCCAGATACATACACGCTTCCAAGGCCATTGTTTGCAGACTGCATAACCATGCTTCCTATTGCCGTGATGGAAAACTGAAGGCCTGTGGGGATTCCCATCAGCAAAAGCTCACCTGCTGCCGCTTTATCTGCTGCGCAGCTTCTTCTGGAAAGCCACAGAGTATCCACTTTCCTTGCAATAAATACCAGGCACAAAATTCCACTGATTGCCTGGGCTGTGATGGTGGCAATGGCAGCACCTGCGCATCCCCATTTCAATGCCACAATGCAGAAAAGATCAAGAAAAATATTTAAAACTGCAGAAAAGGTCAGAAACAGAAAAGGCGTTTTGCTGTCACCGATGGACCTTAGAATGCTGGAGAGATAATTATATAAAAGAGTAAAGGGAATTCCCAGAAAGATCACCAGCAGATACGCATAGGCATTCTCATAAATATCTTTTGGAACTGAAAGCATATGTAAAATCTGGTGACAGAAAACGGAACAGATCACCGTGACGATCACTGCGATCCCGGCTGTGAGGACTGCCCCGTTAAATACATATTTCTTCATTTTTTCCAGATCCCCTGCCCCAAAATATTTCGCAATGGGGACGCCAAAACCGGCACAACTTCCCATGCAAAATCCCAGGACCAGAAACTGGATACTGCTGCTGGATCCTACACTTGCCAGAGCTTTTGCCCCAAGGATCTGCCCTACGATAGCCGCATCGATAATATTATAGGTCTGCTGAAGAAGATTTCCCATCAACAGCGGAAGGGCAAACTGCATCATCAGCTTCAGCGGATTTCCTGTTGTCATGTTTCCTTTTGTCGTAGATGTGGACATAAAAAACTCACCCTCTGCCTTATCATTTGAATCTGAACGAATCTGTCTCGCCACGTCCATACTATTTTACCGGTCGGACGCATCCATGATCCATTTCATCAAGCATAGGACAATTATAACACTATTCCAAAGACAATTCCAGTCGGAACAGAACCCCTTTTGGGGTATTCTTCAGCTCATACTCAGCCTGATGCTGCTCCAGTATTTCTCGCACAATATAAAGCCCCAGGCCGCTTCCTCCCATTTTCCGGTTTCTGGAAGAATCCACCCGGTAAAAGGCATCAAAAAGCCTTGGCAGATCCTGCTCCGGAATCCAGACACCTGTATTTTCCACCTCCAGAACTGCCTTTGAGCCACAAGCCTTTTCCTGCCTTTCAAATAAATTTACCCCTATATTCTCCCCTTCCGGAGAATACCGTACTGCATTTACCAGAATATTTTTTACCACTGTCTCCAGCATTCCCGGATCTGCCATACAGCTGCATCTATCTGGCAGAAAAACCTCCAGTTTCATGCCCTTCTGCTCAAAAAATTCATTTAACTCTGCCAACTGAACGCGAATCAGCTCTGCAAAATCCATCTGCTTTTTCTCAATGGAAAAATCCCAAGCTTCCATTTTGGAGATCATCAGGATTTCCTGTACCATATTTTGCAGCGTGGCTATCACTTCCCCTGCTCTGGCAAGATATTTATCCCGGTCCTTATATACCCCTACTTTTTGCTCCATTCCTTCAATCTGGCCTTTCAGGATGGTCACTGGGGTTTTCAGTTCATGGGAGGCCGCCGCAAAAAACGCCATTCGTCTTTGCTCCTGCTCCCTTTCCTGTTCCATTTCCGTTTTCAGGCTGGCATTTGCCTTTTGAAGACTGGTCAGTGCCTGATCCAGCTTTTCTGCCATAGTATCCAGACTTTTGGAAAGGACACCAAGCTCATCGGTTCTTTTCATTTCTGTGCGCAGGGAAAAATCAAGGTCTGCCATTTTCCGGGAGGCTTCGCCCAAGGTCTGTACCGGCTTTGACAGATACCTGGAATAAAAATAAGAAAGAAACAGGGAAATCAGAAAAACCGTTCCCAGCATCCAGGGGAATATCTGCCCCAGTGCCTTTACAGCCTGATTCACCAGCTGAGTAGAACCAAACACAAATAATGTGTAGTTTTTTTCGTTTTCTTTAAACTTCACCAAGTAATGTCCCATGGCCTGCTGCTCCATCTGCTCTGCCATGGAACCCTCGTCCACGGTGGTCGCCACATCTTCTGAAATCTCACTGACTACGGTCTCTGCGGCAGTTCCTGCAAGGGCAATCTCGTCCCCCGTCTCCACTGCGCTTCCGTAGCTTTCATATCCGTTCCACTCTTTGACGATTTCTCCGTTTTCATCCAGAAGAACCACCCTGGACTGGTTTGCACTGCTGAATTCTTCCAGAAGAGGAAGGGCATTTTTCAGGGAATAGCCTTCCAGGGATTCTGCCAGCTGCCTAGCCTTTGCAGCAAGTGTCCGGTTCAGGGAATCCGAATAACTTTTTGGCATAAAGGCTGCCACAAAGCCATAGGAAATCCCTGCAACAGCCAGAAGGATCCCCATTGTAAGAAGAAAAATTTTTACACTAATTCTGCTTTTTATGTATTTTATCAATCCGGTACCCTACCCCTCTGATGGTGTCGATATACTCTCCTGATAGCTTCTTCCGGAGGTTTTTGATGTGGGTATCCACGATTCTGTCCTCCCCGAAGTAGTCTGCTCCCCACACTGCATCCAGCAGCTGATTTCTGGTCAGCACGCGCCCCTGATTCAAAAGGAATTCCCGCAGAAGCTCAAATTCTTTCTGGGTAAGCTCTGCCTTTTTTTCTTTTTCCCATACCTGATATCCTGCCAGATCAAGGCGCAGATCACCGTATGTGAGAACCTCCTTTTCTTTTTCCGATGGAGCAGCACCGCTTCTTCGAAGCACAGCCTGTATCTTCCGAAGCAGCACCTGCATGGAAAAGGGCTTGGTCACATATTCATCCACCTGGAGATCATAGCCCCGGAGCTGGTATTTTTCATCCTCAAGGGCGGTAAGCATGATCACCGGAACAGATGAGGAATTCCGGATCAGTTCCAGCACTCCAAATCCATCAATTTTTGGCAGCATCACGTCCAGAAGCACCAGGTTGATTTTCTCTTTTTTCTTTTCAAACAGATTGACTGCCTGCACGCCATCTGAGGCACAAAGCACCTGATAACCATCCTCTTCCAGGTAATTTTTCAGAAGCTCCTGTATATCAAATTCATCTTCGATTACTAAAATACAGTTCATTTTTCTCTCCGGTTGTTTTATTAAAACACGATCCATGGCGCCAGAGCGTGTCCACAAAGGATTTCCGCAATCTACCCGCTCCACTTTTTCGCAAATGTTTTCTTTCATATACTCTAATGTGCATTATATCATACCATTGTGGAGTTTATATGGAGTTTTCACAAACTTTCTTTTTCCCAGAAATGCTTCGTCAAATATTACCTGCAAGCCATACTTCAGGAATCACTGCCATCTTCTTCCTCCAAAATCCGCAATCCGGCAGTACTGGTCACCGGAAGAGAAAATACGATGGTACCAGCCTTGGAATCAATCCCTGCTTTTTCCATAATGGATCTCATGATCTTATTTTTCTGTTCCGATCTGGCGACAATAAAAAGCACCTCTTTTTCGGAAACCAGGGAAACTCCCAGAAACTGCTGGGCTCTTTTCATCCCCACGCCTTTGCCATGAAGCACTGTGCCACCTGTTGCACCGCCCTCTTCTGCCGCCTTCATCACCTGTGTATTGTAGCCATAATTTGCAATTGCAACGATCAGTTCATGTCTGGTGTCTTTCAATGTACTCTCCGCCTCCTTTTCAAATTCCTGGCCTTCTATCAGAAATCCCAGCTCTCTTTTTCCACCAATGCTGCTCATGGGAACTATGAACACGATTCCGGTACCAGGAACATCGATTCGCAGCCGTCTTTGCAGCCCTTTTTTTATATTTTTCCATACCTCACCTGTTACAAAATGAAAACAGATACTTTTTTCCTCATCTTCAAGCCCCATATAATCCAGAATGGAACTGGAAGCCGTTCCCATTCCAAGAGAAACTGTCCCTGTCACAGTCTGATTTTCTCTGTACAGCTCCAGAAATTCCGGGACATGTTTTCTCCCTGTAATGGTGACCATCATATATAAACCACCCATAAATGTATTTCCTTTCTTCTGAATTCCAGCCGGTATCCTTACAGTTCAATAATCTCGGTCTCTTCATATTCTTGATACACTTCCATAACCGATACCACTGTTTTTCCCGGATCTGACAAAAATTCCTGCCCTGCTTTTGGGGAGCCTTTTCCCAGTTCGCCGCCTTTTATCCGGTAGATCACTCCCAGGACCTGCAGTGTGATCAGTGGTGTCATTGCAACCATGGCCACCACTCCAAAAGCATCTGTGATCATATTTCCCCCAGCTGCTTTACAGGCTCCCTGAGCCAGTGGCAGAAGAAAAGTCGCAGTCATTGGGCCAGAAGCGACTCCACCTGAGTCAAAAGCAATGGCCGTGAAGATCTTTGGCACAAACAGGCTCAAAAGTAGGGCGATAGCATATCCAGGAATCAGAAAATAAAAAATAGAAATCCCGGTAAGTACCCGTATCATGGAAATACCCACAGATAAAGCCACTCCAGCTGAGAGACTGATCTGAATGGATTTTCCGGAAATTGCTCCATCAGTCAATTCTTCCACCTGCTTCATCAGCACATAAACAGCAGGCTCTGCCTTTACTATGAAATAACCGATGAGCATCCCAAGAGGAATCAAGATCCAGTTCCAGGACAGACCTCCCAGCACTTCGCCCAGGTAATTTCCTGCTGGAATAAATCCTACATTTGCACCAGTGAGAAAAAGCACCAGTCCAATATATGTATAAAACAGACCAAAACAGATTTTGATCAGTATATTCTTGTTTAATTTCAAAGATACCATCTGGAAAATTCCAAAAAAGGTAATAATGGGGAGCAAAGAAACGGCAATTTCACGAAAGTATTTGGGAAGAGCTACTGCAAAAAGCCTCCCAAGCTCTACTGAATTTTCCACCTCTGTTACCATCTCCGAAGTGAAATTTCCCTCCGTGCGATAGACAAGCCCCAGAATCAGAACTGCAAGAATCGGCCCAATAGAACAAAGCGCCACAAGTCCAAAGCTGTCATCCCCTGCATGCTTATCATTTCGGATAGCAGCGATACCTACGCCAAGAGCCATGATAAACGGAACCGTCATAGGCCCTGTGGTAACTCCTCCAGAGTCAAAAGCCACTGCCAGAAAATTTTCCGGAACAAACATGGCAAGTATAAACACGATCATGTAAAAAATGAATAAAAGCGGCGGCAGTGCAATACCCAGAAGAATACGAAGCAATGCCACAACAAGAAATACCCCGACACCTAATGCTACTGAAAAGATCAGCACCAGATTGGGAACCGAAGAAACCTGCTCTGCCAGAACCTGCAGATCCGGTTCAGAAATAGTAATGATGAAACCCAGAATAAAGCCCAGAATCACAATAAAGCCCAGTTTTCGGGTGCGGAGCATACTTCCTCCCACATGCTCTCCCATAGGTGTCATAGACAGCTCCGCCCCCATGGAAAAGAATAACATTCCTGCCACTACAAGTACCGCCCCAATCAGAAATTCCACCAGAATGCTTGGGGAAAGCGCAGCAATAGTAAATCCCAGAGCAAGTACGATCAGCACTATGGGGAGTACTGCACTCATGGATTCTCTTGCCTTTTCTTTTGCGTTTTCTTTCATCGCAGACTGGTGGAATCTGAATTCCTGTAATATCGTTCTTTTTTTCACGTATACCTCCTGTTCTGAATATTAGAGCGTACGCGCAAAAAACGATAAATAATCTTTTGTGGTACGCTCCAGGTTCTGTGACATTCCTGCAAGGATGTCTGTAATCCATATTCTAACATTTTTTCGGAAATACGTCATCTATAAATCACATATTATTGAAGTTTATTCTCTTCTCTTGCCAG